>CAIYWO010000147.1 GCA_903929925.1 uncultured beta proteobacterium
CCTCGCAAAAAACACGGATAATAAAAAAGCCTCGAATTCGAGGCTTTTTACCGTTACACCGAAGAGTGTCTTGGATGTTTCGTTATTGCTGCTTGTTAGCTTCGTGCTTGTCGTACAAGTAGCCACCTAAGGCACCGACGGCTGCACCGCCGATCAGACCCCAGACAGGGTTGCCGTCAGCGATCAGAGCAATGCCTGTGCCAGCTGCTGCGCCGATTGCGCCACCAGATAGCGTACGTTGTTGAGTGGTGTTCATGCCAGAGCAGCCCGTGAGCATCAGAGCTGCACATACTGGCAAAGCAAGGAGAGTTTTGTTCATGATGGGTCTTCCAAAGCGTTGAATGACGGTCTAAGCAGAGCGTGAGCCAAAAGGCTTAGCCGCGCTTGCAGGGATACGTTTCGCCGAGGTAGCGCAAAATGGTGTCTGCAGCGGACAGCTGATTAAAGCGCGCATTCGCGGCGGTCCACTTTACAAAGCCGTCGATGTATTGCTGGCGAGTATTGCCATTTGGTGCGAGACAAATAAAGTTCGGTGCGGTTTTTGGATGACGGCTGGCGATATATGTTTCGTATACACCCTGACCAAAGCCATGGCAAAAGTTTTGCGCAGCAATGTCGGTCTTATTGTTGCAGTAGGCGACGTACTGTTCAGTTGTCGTTGAGGCTTTAGGTGCTTGTTGTGCCATCGCCGGCGCAAAGCCGGCGATGCCAAAACAAAGACCAAGAACTGTAAGGTGCTTGTTCAATGTTTTCTCCGAGAAATTAGGCTTTTTTAACCCAGGCATTACACCAGCCAGGACCTGCAACCAATTTACCAGGGAAAATTGCACAGGTGCCATTGTCAGCGCCTTTGGCTGCGTACAACTGGCAGTTTGAGCAAAGCTGACCTGCAGCGTATTTTGGAAACTTAGCCTTGTCGACTGCAGTCGCTGCAGCTTTGTAACCGAGGCCGGCGGCTGCGGGTTCTGCTTCGCCGAGCATCGCTTGAGCCTGCGCTTGAGCGGATAAACCAAGGCCAGCCAGACTGGCTGAAGAGTAAATAATGAACTGACGACGTGAAGGTTTCATTGTCTTTGTCCTAGAAGAGAAAAAACTGCACAATTAGCGATGCAGATCACTGAATTTTAGTCAGTCTGCGTGTTTTTTGTCGAAATCCCACACTTCCTCAAATCCCATGAGTTTGGTGAGATCCGTAAAGTCATACAGATCAGTCGTTCCGCCCACAGACGAACCCGTGCTTTTGAATTGCTGGTAGACCTGCATCATCGCCTGAACGCTTGCCAACATGGCCGTGATCGGGAAAATCGCGAGTTTGAAGTTCAGCGCTTCGAGCTCAGCTTTGGTGAGTACAGGAGTACGGCCTTTTTCGACCATATTTGCGAGCAAGGGCTGATGGAAGGTGCGTCCAATCGTTCGCATTTCCTCTTCTGTCTCAGGGGACTCAACAAACAAGATGTCTGCACCGGCCTTTGCATAGGCTTCGGCTCTTCGCAGTGCCTCGTCCAGTCCGAGTGTTGTGCGGGCGTCCGTCCGCGCAATAATCAGAAAATCCTTCGATTGACGGGCTTCGGCCGCAACGCGGATTTTCTTGACCATGTCTTCCATCGGGATAACACGGCGCCCGGGCGTATGACCGCACTTTTTAGGAAACTCTTGGTCTTCGAGCTGAATGGCTGACGCGCCGGCGAGCTCATAGCCTTGAACAGTATGGCGTACGTTTAATAAACCGCCATAGCCTGTGTCGCCATCCGCGACGAGGGGGGTGCGTGCCATTTTGGCCATTGAGCCGACGCGGCCCACCATGTCGCTGTAGGTTGCCAAGCCTGCGTCTGGCAGGCCCATGTGAGAAGCGACAGTGCCAAAGCCAGTCATGTACAAGGCGTCAAAGCCGAAACTGTCGGCTAATCGCAGCGACACCATGTCGTAGACGCCAGGTGCCGTAACCAGTCCAGGTTGCTTGAGTCGTGCGTGGAGTTGAGCGGGTTTATTGTTTGACATGATTCAGAGTCTCGTAGGATTTTTTTTGGTAGTCGTGGGGCCGTGCGTTGCCCTAATCGTAGCAGGAAGCCAGCGGCCCGTGCGGGCGCAGGTGACGGCATCTGAGGACCGCTTGACCGGCAAGCGTCAGTTCCTTACATTGGGAGGCTTGTTTCCTCCCACATTCAAAGAAACCCATGACGCAGATCACTGAAACCATCCACGAACTCAATCTAAAGCTTGCGCGCCGCGAAACCACGCGTGAGGCGCTCGTGACGCGTGCACTCGAAGGTGCGGCCAAGGAAAGTGCCAAGAGTGTGTTCACCAAGCTTTACCCAGAGGCAGCGTTAGCCGCAGCACGCTATGCCGATGCAGCGCAAGCTGCTGGGGTCGAGCAGTCGCCTCTGGCTGGTCTGCCGGTCTCGATTAAGGATCTATATGGGGTTGCGGGTGAGACCACGATGGCGGGCTCAGTGGTGTGCAAAGGGGAGCCCCCACAGGCTCACGATGCGCCAGTGATCGCACGCTTGCGTACAGCAGGCTCTGCCATTATCGGCAAAACCAATATGACGGAGTTTGCGTTCTCTGGGATTGGCATCAATCCGCATTACGGTACCCCTGTCAATCCGACGGACCCAAAGGTTGCTCGGATTCCTGGTGGCTCATCCTCGGGCGCAGGAGTTTCGGTTGCGCTGGGCTTGGCTGTTGCGGGCTTGGGGTCGGATACCGGCGGTTCGATCCGCATTCCTGCGGCTCTTTGTGGCTTGGTTGGCTTTAAGTCCACGCAAAGTCGGGTACCTCTCGATGGTGCGCTGGAGCTATCGCGCTCATTGGACACGGTTTGCGCCATGACGCGTAGTGTGCAAGATTGCATTACGGTGGATGCCATTCTGTCAGGCCAACGCTTGGCTGTGCGTCCACGCACGGCTGGCAGCCTGCGTTTGGCGGTTCCTCAGACCGTCGTGCTTGACGGACTCGATGCAACGGTCGCCCAAGCGTTTGATCGCACTTTATCCGCACTCTCGGCCGCAGGCGCTGAAATTGTAGAGATTCCTCTGGCGGAGCTGGCTGAGATCTCTAAAGTGAATGCCCCAGGCGGCCTCTCGCCGATCGAAGCGTACGCCGTGCATCATGAGCGCTTGGCGCGCGCTAAAGAGGGCTTCGATCAACGCGTTGCGGCGCGGGTGTCGCTCGGCGCCGCAGTTACTGCGCAGCAATACATCGCCTTGCTGGACAAGCGCCGTGCCTGGATCACAAGCGTCGAGCGCGCGATAGAAGGCTTTGATGCAATTGTGTGCCCGACTGTTCCAACGATTGCGCCCGAGATTGCCCGCTTGGTTGCTTCGGATGAAGAGTTTTTCAAGGCAAACGGTCAGATGCTGCGCAATACGTTCACGATTAACTTGCTGGATGGTTGCTCTTACAGCCTCCCATGCCACCGCTCGGGTGAACTTCCCGTCGGGTTAATGGTGTCTTCGATTCGTGGTGATGATGCGAATTTGTCGTCAGTTGCGCTAACAATTGAGGGGATTTTGCGGGGCTGAACAGATTGAAAGAGTTTGTAACCAATCGAAACAAATTCCGCTAGGCTGACCCCTTAACAGTATGGACGAATGGGCATAACGTACGCCCATTGTCACTGTTAAAGGAGTTCAGCCATGGGTATTACTCGGTTCTTGTCGTTGGGCGCTCTTTTTATGTGCACTGGGTGCGTCGCATATGGCCCCGTAGCGGGCAACTATGGCTATGACCCTGGTTATGGTGTGGCAACTTATAGCCCAAGCCCCTTCTACGTTGCGCCAGCACCGGTCTATTTCCCTCCGGTCTATGCCCCACCTGTCTATGTTCGCCCAGCTCCGCGCGTGGTTGTGCCGATCTTTGTGTCGCCACCGGCTGTTCGTGCGCCTTACTATCGTCCGTACCGCAATCACTACCACCGGCGCGGTTGGTCTGGTTAAGCACTGGTACGGGCAAACCTGTACATTACGGGATAGAACGATTGCCCGGAGGTGTAATGAAAGTCCCGCAACGGCTTAGGCCGCTGGTTGAAGAAGGCTTGGTCGATGACGTACTGAGCCAGTTAATGAGCGGCAAAGAGGCGACCGTTTATGTTGTGCGCTGCGGTCAGGATGTGCGTTGTGCCAAAGTGTACAAAGACGCCAAGCAGCGTAGCTTCAAGAATGCAGTGTCGTACACCGAGGGCCGCAAGGTTAAAAACAGTCGCCAAGCGCGCGCCATGGAAAAAGGCACCCGCTACGGTAAACAAATGCAGGAAGAGCTTTGGCAAAACGCTGAGGTCGATGCCTTGTTCAAGCTGGCGAGTGCAGGCGTGCGCGTCCCCAAGCCATATATTTGCACAGACGGCGTACTGCTCATGGAGTTGGTCGCCGATGCAGAAGGTAATGTTGCGCCTAGACTCAATGATGTCGACATGACCCCAGAGCGCGCCCGTGAGTGTCACCAGTTTTTATTGAGTCAGGTCGTGCGCATGTTGTGCGCAGGCGTGATTCACGGCGACCTCTCCGAATACAACATTCTGATGGCCGAGGACGGCCCTGTCATTATTGATTTGCCTCAAGCCATCGATGCTGCGGCAAACAATGAAGCGCAGGTTCATTTGCAGCGCGATGTGCAAAACCTTGCAACGTATTTTGGGCAATTTGCGCCTGAGCTGCTCGCCACGGAATACGGCAAAGAGATGTGGCAGCATTACGTTGCAGGAACGCTCACAACTGAGACTCCTTTGACCGGCCAGGCACGCGTCGATCACACTCCCGTGGATATGGCTGGGCTGATGCAGGAAATCGAGGCAACCCGGCGCGAACAAGAGGCGCGATTGCGCCGGATGCAAGGGATTTCGGACCCTGATCGGGATCACTAATCCTTTGCGTTCTCGTGGCTATAATCAAGTGAACATAAGTCCAATATTCTGGTTTAGATCATGACTGCACAAACACCTCTGATTTTTAAGTCCACACGTTCAACGCAGGGACGTTCAAAAGCGGAGCGCGACGCGATCCTCGCGGACCCCGGCTTTGGCAAGTATTTCAGCGATCATATGGTGTCGATTGACTGGACTGTCGAGCAAGGTTGGCATGATGCGCAAGTCAAGCCTTACGGCCCGCTGTTGCTTGACCCCGCTTCTTCGGTGTTGCATTACGCACAAGAAATTTTCGAAGGCTTGAAAGCATATCGCCATGCAGATGGTTCAATCTGGACGTTCCGTCCACAGGCCAATGCAGAGCGCATGCAACGCTCGGCACACCGACTTGCTTTGCCAGGGCTGCCGACAGAGGCATTCATCGAGTCGCTCAAGCAGCTCGTTTCTCTGGACGCAGACTGGGTGCCTACTGCACCGGATACTTGTATGTATCTTCGTCCCTTCACGATTGCAAATGAGAGCTTCTTGGGCGTGCGTTCTGCACATAAGGCAACGTATTTTGTGATCGCCAGCCCTGTCGGACCATACTTTGCAAAAGGTGTTGCTCCTGTCTCGATTTGGTTATCTGAAGACTTTACCCGCGCGGCTGTCGGTGGCACGGGTGCAGCGAAGTGCGGCGGTAACTACGCGGCTTCGCTCTTACCTCAACAAGAAGCCTATAAAAACGGCTGTTCGCAAGTGCTCTTCCTTGATCCTCAAGAAGGCAAATACTTGGAAGAGCTCGGCGGGATGAACGTATTCCTCGTCAAGAAAGATGGCACGTTGATCACTCCTGAGCTGTCAGGCAGCATTTTGGAGGGTGTGACACGCTTGAGCATCTTGCAGCTGGCCAGAGATCGTGGGTTGAAGGTTGAAGAGCGGAAGATCTCGATTGATGAGTGGCGTAACGGCGTTGCATCAGGCGATATCGTTGAGGCGTTTGCCGCTGGAACCGCTGCAGTGGTGGCGCCAATCTCTGCGCTCAAAGGCCGTGGTTTTGTGGCCGGGGATGAGAATGCACCCGCTGGTAAGCTGACAATGTCTCTACGGCAGGAGTTGACCGATATTCAGTACGGTCGTGCTCCAGATCGTCACGGCTGGTTGACCCGCTTGGTCTGATCCGTTTGTTCAAGCATCAACCGGTACTCTGCGACGGAAAGACAGGGGTATCGGTTGAGCAAATCCATCAGTAGTTTGTCCGCCCGGACCACCGCTGACGCGGGTAGCCCCGCCATAATCTCACTGTACGTTTTAAAGCGCCCCTCGCGGTTCCAGTCTTCGAGAGCTTGGGCGTGGAGTTCAATGTTTTGAGCCTTGCGTTGTGCCCGACGCAGGCGCTGTTTATTTGCCTCATGTGCGCCGTAGTTACTCTGGGTGCTGCCAGAACCCCTCAGAACCCTAATGCGTGCCGCAGTTCTGATCTTTAGGTAGTCGGCATGGTTGGCAAGGCCAAGGCTCTCTAGTTTTTTGATGCATTCCAGCAAGACAACGCTATCGGCATTTTCGATTTTTGCAACCTGGCTTAAGTCTCTCGGAATACGTTGACTGCGTTCAGAAAGTAACTGAATATAGCGCTTTGCAGTGAACTGCACTTGGCCTAATGGAATTGAACGAGGTGGCGGCATAGCTAGCCTTTCAGTGAATAAAAATAGTACATCAAATACTAATTAACATAGTACGTCAGATTTCTAGCTAAATAGTACATCGGGATTTCAATGTCAGCTGACAAAGTAAAGAATATTTTTGTGGTGTTGCTGGGTGCCTTGCCATTTATCTGGCCCGCGCTCTGGAACGGCTATCCCTTGGTTTATAGCGATACCAATGTGTTTATTTACCAACCTACGCCAGGCTTCTTCAATTGGGATAAGCCTTTCATCTATGGCCCCTGGATGCTCTTGGTACATGGCTGGCAGTCGTTATGGGGCGTCGCTGTCGCTCAAGCAATTCTTGTGTCACAGCTCTTGTGGTTAACCTTAGCTGTTTTTAGCCCTCCCAACAAGCTCCGATTTTTATTGCTTTGCCTGATTCTTGCTACTTGCACGGGTGCGTCGTGGTTTGTTTCTCTCCTGATGCCAGACATTTTCTCGGCGTTGACGGTTTTGAGCATCTTTGTGTTGGGTTTTAGCCCGCGTTTGTCGCGTTCTCTTGCCGTATGGGTCTGTTTGGTCGGGGCATTAGCCATTGCGGTGCACCTATCCCATTTGGTGATTGCGGCCGCATGCATCTTTACGGTGCTTCTGTTGCGGTTTTCGCGCGTGGGTGTGGTGCTGCTGCCCCTAGTGCTTGCGCTTAGTCTTTTGGTCTCTACAAGCTACTACGCCTTTAATAAGCTCGCGGTATCGCCTTTTGGCTCAGTGTTTATGCTGGCCCGCTTCGCGGCAGATGGGCATGTGACCGCCACTTTGAACGCAAAGTGTCCAAAGGCGGAGTGGCACTTGTGCGTATGGAAAGATCGCTTGCCCTCTGATAGCGATGTGTTCATGTGGGATAGCAAAGGACCTGTTTGGTCGCATCCCGGTGGACCGATCGGTTTGGCGCCAGAGGCTTCAATACTCGTGTCGCTTGCCGCGCGCGACAATCCTCTCGGTGTATTAGCGTCAATGCTTAAGAACACAAGTCAGCAACTCGTCATGATCAAGCTGGGGGACACCTTGCACGCAGACTGGCTGGATGTGACTGTCGCAAAAAGTATCGAGGCACATTTCTCAGCCGCAGAGCTCGCGCGCTTCAAAGCTTCCAAGCAGTCGAGCAATTCCTTGCAGGACCGTGTGCAGTGGTTGAATGCACTGGCAACGGTGGTGCTGGTGTTGAGCCTTTTGCTGAGCCTGTATTGCTTATGGCGCGCGCTGATCAAGCGCGACACGCGCGCGATCGCATTAATTTTATTGTTGTGGGCGGGTGCGCTTGCCAATGCATTTGCGACGGGGGCACTATCTAAGCCCCACTATCGTTATCAAACGCGTATCGCTTGGTTGCTGGTGATCCCACCTATCGTTCTGCTGCGACGTAAAGAGACCGCCTAGGTCTTTCCCTACGTCGCAGCCAGCGCGTGCAACACAGGCGCTTTACTCTGACTTGATATTGCCAGCCTTAATTACGGCTGCCCATTTTGCAATTTCTTTGTCAACAAATGCTGCGAGTGCCTCGGGTGTGCTGCCTTCGACCTCAATACCAACCTTGAGCAGTTTGGTTTTCAGTTCTGGGTCAAGGAGTACAGCATTGATATCGGCATTCAGCTTCTTGATAATTGCAGCCGGTGTCCCTGCGGGTGCGAAGAACCCGTAGACTGCAACCGACTCAAAACCTGGGTAGCCTGACTCAGCCACAGTAGGTAAGTCTGGCATGAGCGAGGAGCGCTTTGCGGTTGTAATGGCGAGGGCTCGCACCTTACCCTCTTTCAGCATGGGCATGTACGGTGGCAGGGTGTCGAGTGCCATCGTGACACGGCCAGAGATCAAGTCAGGCATTAAGAGCGATGTGCCTTTGTACGGTACATGTAGCACATCAATACCCGCAGCGATCTTAAACATTTCGCAGGTCAGATGGATCAAACCGCCTGTGCCAGATGAGCCGCAGGTGAGCTTGCCGGGATTGGCTTTTGCGTACGCGACGAGCTCTTTCAAGTTCTTGGCTGGGACGTCATTGCCAATGACAACAATGTTGCTTAACGAGCCTGCGCTCGAAATCGGCATCAGATCTTTCTTGAAGTTGTAGCCAGGATCTTTGTGATAGGTCACCGAAATAGAGTGTGAACCAATCGATCCCATCAAAATGGTGTAACCATCCGGCGCTGCTTTAGCGACAGTGGCAGCACCAATGTTTGCGCCGGCACCGGGCTTGTTCTCGATAATGACGGACTGACCAATGCGCACCGCGAGTTTTTCAGTGATGGCGCGTGTGAGGATATCTGTGGCACCGCCTGCTGGGAAGGGCACGACGACCTTGATGGGTTTGTTTGGGTAGCTGTCTTGTGCCTGTGCGGGGCTCATGGCTGCACAAAGGACGGTGAGGCTCAGGCCCAGCAGGCCGAACAGGCCACGTGAATGCTTCATAGAAATTCCTTCAAAGTTAACGGTTTAGATCCCAAGCAAATATCGTGCCTAGTTAAACAGCACCAGGCGTGTGAAGGATGCTTAGCTACTCTTGTTTGATGTTCGCTTTTTTAATCAGCGCTCCGTACATCTTGAGTTCCTTTTGGATCAATTCTGCGAAGGCCTCAGGAGTACTGCCCACGAGATCGTTGCCGCCTTTGACTTTAAGGTTTTGAATGACATCCGGATCCTTTAAGGCCAGCGCAACGGCTTCCTGGAGTTTTTTGACGATTGCTGGATCAGTCTTTGCTGGAGCAAGCAAGCCAATGAATTGTGTGACGTCAAAGTCTTTGAAGCCAGCTTCTGCCATCGTTGGTACACCGGGTAAGGAGCTTGCTCGTGTCGGCCCAGAAACGGCAAAAGCGCGGACACGCTTTTCTGCGATCAGCGGAGTGGAGGTTGAGACGGTATCGAAGGTAAATGAGAGCTGGCCACCCAAGAGATCAACCAGGGCTGGGGCGCTACCCTTGTAGGGGATGTGATTGAACTGTGCGCCGCTTAATAACGCGAACATTTCACCCGCTAGATGTCCACCACCGCCAATGCCTGTGGAGCCATAGCTGAGTTTGTTTGGTTGGGCTTTGCC
>CAIYWO010000148.1 GCA_903929925.1 uncultured beta proteobacterium
ATGTTCAACCTCCAATTACGACTTGGCAGGCACGTCTGCTGAACCAGGCTTGGTCATATTGATTGGCACCACCACTCGGTCATACAGGGCCTCGTCGACGCCGTTGGCAAGCGCAGCCTCTTTGAGAGTCAAGTTGTGATCAATCGCATAGTGAGAAATCACCGATGCCTTGTCGTATCCAATCACGGGGGACAATGCCGTCACCATCATTACGGAACGATCGATGTTTGATTTGAGCTGCGCTTCGTTTACAACAGCGCCTTCAATCATGAACTCGCGGAAGTGATCACACATATCGGCCATGATCAAAGCTGAGTGCAGGTAGTTGTTGATAATGATTGGGCGGAATGCATTGAGCTCAAAGTTACCTTCCGACCCACCCATCTGCACGGCGACATCCGAACCCATGATTTCGATACAGACCATTAACATCGCCTCGGCCTGTGTTGGGTTGACCTTGCCGGGCATGATCGATGAACCAGGCTCGTTCGATGGGAAAGTCATTTCCATCAAACCGGTACGCGGACCCGAACCGAGCCAACGCATATCGTTCGCAATTTTGTACAACGAGACAGCTGCGCCCTTCAACCCAGCGTGCGCGCGCACCATACGATCGAGTGTGCCCTGTGCGGTAAATTTGTTCGTGGCGGTCTTGATGGCAAAACCAGTCAACTGAGACAACTCAGCAGCCACGGCGTCACCAAAACCTACTGGCGAATTCAGCCCTGTGCCGACAGCCGTGCCACCCATGGCTACCTGCAAAAGTCCTTCAGTCACATATTCAACGTTTGCAATTGAATCATCCAGTGCACCAACATAACCAGACCACTCCTGGCCTACAGTTAGAGGCGTCGCATCTTCCAAATGGGTACGACCAATTTTGACAATGTTCGCCCACTGCTTGGACTTGGCATCCAGCGCATCGCGCAGACGCTTTAATGCGGGAATGGTTTTTTCCGTCGCCATTTTGTAAGCGGCGATGTGCATGGCTGTCGGAAACGTATCGTTACTCGACTGACCCATATTGACGTGATCGTTGGGATGAATCGGCTCCTGAGAGCCGAGTGTGCCGCCGACTAATTGAATGCAGCGATTAGAAATCACCTCATTTACGTTCATATTTGATTGCGTGCCCGAACCGGTCTGCCAAACATAGAGAGGGAACTCGCTATCCAACTTGCCGCTAATTGCTTCATCTGCGACTTGCTGAATCAACTGACCTTTCCAGGGGGGCAAGCGGCCCGCCTTAGTATTCACAATCGCCGCAGCCTTCTTCACATAGCCGTAAGCGTGATAAACCTCTTTGGGCATCTTGTCATGGCCGATATTGAAGTGAATCAGGCTGCGTTGTGTTTGCGCACCCCAGTAATGATTAGCAGGCACTTGAACCTGGCCAATGCTATCGAATTCTTGGCGCATTCCCGTCGCTGAAAGGCCAATCGGCAGATTAAGAATTTTTGGTGTAACGTCAGTCATAGTCAGGCTCGCAAAAAAAAAGGGGATTTGTCGTCGATTAATTTACTACACTTCGGTGTAACCCAAACGCAAAGACAAAGAAATGCTTTACCCAACAAACTATTAAGTCCGGTCCTATGACTACACCAAAAAAACCACCACCCATTGATAGCCTGTCAAAGCTTCAGCCAATCACCAAACGAACGGCAAAGCTAGTCCTTGATGAGGGTTACGCTTGGTCTCATATATTGCGACATGACTGGCTTTCCGTCCTTAGTTTCTTCCTCGGCATTGTTCTCTTAGTATTTTTTTGGGAGCCGATACCACCGAAGGTGGTCGGCATTGCAGTCGGACGCGAAGGCACTTCGGATGGACTGTACGGTGAAAAACTCGCCGCATTTTTTGCTGAACATGGCGTCGAGCTGAACATCACTTACACCGAAGGTGGAAAACAACCCATCTCTGTCATGCAACGTGACAAGTCGATTCAAAGCGCTCTTGTTTTAGGAGGACTCCACAAGAAGCATGAACTCGATAGCACTGTCTTTTCGTTGGGCAGCTCTCAATTTGAACCGTTATGGCTCTTTTATAGGGGAGCCGATATTGGGCAAGATCAACCCATTCTTCACTTCGCCACGACCTCGGGCCTCGCGATTGGAGAGCCGGGGTCGGGCTCGCACGCAATCATCACGAGCATACTCAGATCTGATCGGCACGGCACAGGTACGGATTACAAACTACTTGACTGGCCATACCTTGAATCAGTCGACGCGCTAGTAACTGGAAAGATACAGGCCTTGAGTGTTGTAGATGGAATTGATTCGCCAATTATCAAAAAACTATTGGCGGATCCAAATATACGCATCGCCAACTTCCCTCTTGCACCTGCGTACGCGAGGCGACTGCCGCAGCTAGATCTTGTGACTATCCCTCGGGGCTCTTTTAAAAGCGATCCGATGTTTCCAGCAATTGACGTAAATATGGTCGCAACAAGCTTGACCTTGGTGGTCGACAAAACGCTTCACCCAGCGCTACAGCTTTTGTTTCTCATGGCAATGGATCATATTGGCGACTCTCGTGATCAATTTTTTGCTAAGCAAGATGAGTTTCCCTCTTACAAAGACACCAATATTCCTTTAGCCCCAATCGCTAAAAAATATTTCACACAAGGCTCTCCTCCTGCTTTGAATTACGTCGGTTTTGTAGTGGCAAGTCTCGTCGATCGCATCTGGTTCTTTCTTTTAGGCATATTTGCTATTCTGTACCCGATCTACCAGATGACTCCAAATTTTCGTACAACACTCGGGCAACTCAAGACGAACGACGCACAAGATATGCTGCACGACATACAAGTCCGCATCGTTACTGCGGAAAATCATGCAGAGTTTGACGCCGCAATGGAAGACCTTGCCCGACTACAACAAGAGGTCGACACTTGGATACCCCGCATGAGCGTATCTCACTATTATCAAATTGTTCGCTTATTTGACTATGTGAAAAAAATTGCCGGGGATCGGCTAGAATTTTTGAATCAAACTCAATCGAAGTCATCGACTGAGTAAAACGGCTTGTACGGTCACCGCACAGTCTTGGCATCCTGACCGAACAAGATCGCTTTTGCTTTCTCGTCTACCGTCGGTACAACGTTAATTGATCTGGCGAGTTCATAAGCCTTGTTCGTAGCGGCTCGGCTTTTGACTCGGATGAACCATCCCTCCAGCGCTGGAAAAAGTTTGAGATCTTGTCGTTGTTTTTCGTGCGGCACAACCCACGGATACGCCGCCATGTCAGCAATCGAGTATTCACCACAGATGTAGTCGCGACCATCTGATAAACGCTTGTTCAGTACACCATATAAACGCGATGTCTCCTTGACGTAACGATCAATCGCGTAGGGCAATTGTTGTGGTGCGTACTGCACAAAATGATGATTTTGACCCGCCATCGGACCCAAACCACCCATCTGCCAGAACAACCATTGCAAGCACTCATTTCTACCACGCAGGTCTTGCGGAATAAATTTCTTGGTTTTGTCAGCTAGATATAAAAGAATTGCCCCAGATTCAAAAACGCTCAATGGCCCTCCGCCCCCGACCGGCTCATGGTCAACGATTGCAGGTATACGGTTATTCGGCGCGATTTTTAAAAACTCTGGCTCAAACTGTTCGCCCTTGCTGATATTGATAGGTTTGATCGAATAGGCGAGCCCGGACTCCTCGAGGAACATCGTGATTTTGTGCCCATTGGGGGTCGTCCAGTAATAGAGGTCAATCATGCTCTGCTTCCAATCAAATTCGTTAACGAAAGACGTCTCAAACAAGACCCTTTTACTATATCAAGGTTGAATTCACCCTCAAAGCCGATGCTGCGGTGCGGAAACCATATGCAGAGCTCTCCATTGGTGGTTGCAGGCTGAATCCTGTTGTATAAACACGCCATACTCGTCAAACCGGAGACAGACATGCGCTTTATTTCTTCCACTACTCGTGCACTGATCGTAGGTGCCGCAGCCGCAGCCACGTTTATTAGTACAGCCTCCGCACAGTCGGATTACCCAAATCGCCCGGTCTCTGTCATCGTTCCGCAGGCGACGGGTGGTGCAAACGACACGATCGCCCGCATTGTGGCGGCCAAGCTAAGCGACGTACTGGGTCAACAATTTGTCGTAGAGAATCGTCCTGGCGCTGGTGGCAATATCGGCACTGCTGCTGCTGCTAAAGCCAAACCGGATGGCTATACGCTTCTGCTGACAACTAACAGCACACAGGTAATCAATCCCTGGCTTTACAAGACAACTGGCTTTGACCCACTGAAAGATTTCGCAGCAGTTGGCTTAGTCGCAAGCGCTGGCTACGTTTTAGTCGTGAACTCTGCTTTCCCAGCTAATAACGTGACCGAGCTGATCGCACAGGCCAAGGCGAACCCTGGCAAAATTAACTATGCCTCGGCAGGCAACGGTACGCTCAATCACCTAATCGTTGAGATGTTTAAGCAAAAAGTCGGTATTGATATGCAGCATGTACCCTACAAAGGCGCATCTGCTGCTGCCACAGATGTTGCTGGCGGCACCGTCCCTGTATCGGTTCAAAGCGCACCATCTTCGCTGTCCCTACTTGCCTCGGGTAAGATCAAAGCCTTGGCAGTCACAAACGAAAAGCGTATCGCTGCCTTGCCTAACACGCCTTCCATTAGCGAAACGATTCCCGGCTTCGGCTCGACACCTTGGTATGGAATCTTGGCACCAGCTGGCACACCTGCCGCGATCATCGACAAACTCAATGCCGCCATCAAAACTGCTTTGGCTGACAAAGAGGTACAAGACAAGCTGATCAAGCAAGGTTGCGAAGCGATGCAAAACACGCCTCAGCAGTTCGCTACGCTGCTCAAGGACGATCTCGCGACCTGGGAAAAAATCGTTAAAGACTCTGGTGCGCGGGTAGATTAACC
>CAIYWO010000149.1 GCA_903929925.1 uncultured beta proteobacterium
CCAAGACATCCTCACCGTGACCGACCCACAGTTGATCGACACCATGAAGTTTTTTGCTGAGCGCATGAAAATCGTCGTCGAGCCTACTGGTTGTCTCGGTGCAGCAGCGCTGATGCATGGAGCTTTGCCAGTTGAAAAAGGCGCACGTGTCGGAGTAATTCTGAGCGGTGGAAACGTCGACTTAGCCGCCTATGCGGGTTTTTTGACACAGTCTTGATCATTGATGGTTTAAAGGAGTAACACAACATGCGCGTCCTCGTAATTGGTGGTGCTGGTTTTATCGGACGTCACCTAGTGGGTCGACTCGTTGCACAAGGGCATGTTGTGCATGTGCCCACGCGTCAATACAAGCGTGGACGCGAACTCATGGTGCATCCCACTGTGACGGTGATGCAGGCTGATGTGCATGATGACGCGACGCTCGACCGTCTCGTGAGCGGTTGCGATGTAGTTGTGAACTTGGTTGGAATTTTGCATAGCCGTGGTGGCGATCCCTTTGGTCCAGATTTTGATCGCGCCCATGTGCAGCTCCCCAAACGTATTGCGCAAGCCTGCCGTCGCGCCTACACCCCGCGGTTCATTCACATCAGCGCGCTTGGCGCCGATGCGCAGGGTCCGAGCGGTTATTTGCGCTCAAAAGCAGCAGGTGAAGAGGCGATCAAGCAGGCGTATGCCGACGCCGAGCATGAGAGCTATACGATTTTCAGACCTTCCGTTGTGTTTGGGCCGCAGGATCAGTTCATGAATATGTTTGCTGGGCTGGCGAAATACTTGCCCATTCTGCCCATGGCCGGCGCTTACGCAAAAATGCAGCCTGTCTATGTTTCGGATGTCACGGATGCGATTCTGAATGTGATCAAGGCGCCGTTTGCACTCAACCAAACGTTTGACCTCGCTGGACCACGTGTCTATACGCTTGGTGAGTTGGTCAAGCTTGCTGCGCTCTGGAGCGGACATCCGCGTATGGTGTTGAACTTGCCGATGAGCTTAGGTCGTTTACAGGCTTTCGCCTTTGAGTTGCTGCCTGGCGAGCCGTTATTGTCTCGTGATAATTTGGCATCTCTGACAAAAGATAATGTCGCGGGGGCGCCCATGGATCCAAGGCTGGGTGTTGTGCCGACTCCGCTAGAATCTGTCGCACCGATTTACTTAGCACCTGCCATTTAGAACATACATACAAGGTTGGAGACAATGACGACTGTCAAACAAGGTAAAGCGCTCAACATAAAAGATTCGCGCATACTGATTGCGGGAGCTGCCAGCTTGGTTGGCTCGCACACGGCCGATTTGCTGTTGAAAGAAGGGGCACGAGAAGTGCTCTTATTAGACAATTTCTCTTTTGGGTCGATGGATGCCATCGCCCACTTGCAGAACGAGCCGCGCATTAAGATTGTTCGTGCTGACCTGATGCGCCTGCCCGACTTGCTATCAGCAACCGAGGGTGTCGATGGCGTGATTCATCTGGCGGCATACATGACGCTTGGCTTTTCTCAAACGCCTTGGCAGGCAGTTGATGTCAATATTCGCGGTGCGCAGAATATGCTGGAAGCCTGTCGCGTCAATCACGTTAAAAAAATCATCTTCGCCTCTTCGAATGCCGTTTATGGGTACGGTTCGGGAATCAAGGGCGCGCTGTCCGAAGAGATCCCCTTTCATTCGGTTGGGGCTCCACCCGCAGCGATTCTGTACGGTGCTTCAAAAATTATGGGCGAGCAGTTGTGCCGCCACTATCACCAGAGTGCTGGACAGGATTACGTCGTATTGCGCTACTCGACCGTGTATGGCGAGCGTCAGCACTACCGTGCCGCAAACTCGTTGTACATCATGGAGACCTACGACTTGGTGCGTAAAGGTCAGGCGCCGGTCTTGCCTGGCGATGGTAAAGATACCAAGCACTTTGTGCATGTGTCGGATGTTGCGCGCGCAAACGTGGCGGCCTTGCAAAGTACTGCGACGGATGTGGCTGTCAACGTCTCCGGGCCTGCCCCGATCACGACGGGAGAGTTGGTCCAACTTGTGCTTGATTATTGCAAGAGTGATCTCAAACCAGAGGTGCGCCCTGATCCACCAGGCAAGGTTCGCCTGACCTCGGGTGGTGCATTCCATATCCCACATGACAAGGCTGGAGACGTCATTGGATGGAAGCCCTTGGTGCAAATGCGGGAAGGGGTGATGCGTTTGTTGGCATGGCGTGAGCAGCAGGATGGTACAAAACAATAGACTTCGAGGTGATTGCTATGACGATTCGTAATCTTTGCGGTAAAGCTTTTTTTTGCTGGCTGGTTGCCTGTTTTGTTTATGGTGCTACAGCGTTCGCTGCGTATCCCGACAAGCCGGTCACGATTGTCGTGCCTTACCCTGCGGGCGGTGCTACGGACGTGATCGCCCGCATGCTCGCTGAGAAACTGACCGGCGTCTGGAAGCAACAGGTGGTTGTAACGAACAAACCTGGAGCGGGTACGACCGTGGCGGCCGAAGCACTGGCGCGCGCGCCAGGCGACGGCTATACGCTCTATATGACCACTGCTGCACACACAATTAGCGCGAGCCTGTATCGAAAGCTTAACTACGATCCAATCAAGGATTTTGGGCCGATCACGTTGGTGTCTACGATCCCGCTTGTGCTGGTCACGAACCCAGCCATTCCAGCAAAAACGCTGCAGGAATTGATTGCTTACGCCAAGGCACAAAAAAATGGCTTAACGATGGCATCGACCGGTAACGGCACGCCTCAGCATTTGGCTGGTGAATTGTTCAAAGCTAAAACAGGAACTCAGTTGGTGCACGTCCCCTACAAAGGCGACACGCCGATGTTGACTGATTTGATGGGCGGACAAGTGCAAATCGCCTTCGTGACACTGTCGGCAGCCTTGCCCTACATTAAAACGGGTAAGTTGCGTGCCATTGCGCTTGCCCATGGCGAGCGTGTGGCTGCGCTCGATGGCGTGCCAACGACAGCTGAGGCTGGCATGCCTGGATTTACCGCCGCCACTTGGTTCGGCTTGTATGGTCCGGCTTCTATGCCAGCAGCATTGCGTGAGAAAATTTCTGCAGATATCCGTCGTATTGTTGCCGAACCTGGCATGACCCAGCGGCTTCAGGACATGGGTGCTGCGGTGAACAACAGCACCCCTGAAGCGTTCCAGAAAGTGATCGACGCTGAAGTGATCAATTGGGCGCAGGCGGTCAAGCTCTCTGGCGCACGCATC
>CAIYWO010000150.1 GCA_903929925.1 uncultured beta proteobacterium
GGGACCATACTCACTAACCTGCATGTTGTGGCCAATGCCCCACGTCTCATCGTCACGTTCGCAGATGGCATGGAATCGCCAGCGGTCATTATTTCGGCACAGAAAGACAAAGATCTGGCTGTCATTAAACCGACCAACATTCCAGATGATCTAGAGCCCGCTACGCTTGGCTCGAGCAAGAATATTATGGTCGGCGATGAAATAGCGGTCATCGGCTACCCCTTCGGGGTTGGGCCATCGGTTTCAGCAGGGGTGATATCTGGCTTAAATCGCGAATATAAACCGACGGAAAACTTGACGCTAAAGGGCTTAATTCAATTTGATGCTGCAGCGAATCCAGGCAACTCAGGCGGTCCATTAATCAATATGTCTGGAGAAGTACTCGGCATTGTGACTGCGATTCTAAATCCGACGAATGCAAAGACGTTTGCAGGTATTGGCTTTGCAATCACGATCGATAGTGCCGGAGATAGCTTAGGTATCCCACCATTTTAAACACCGCGTTTGAGGGCATCACAATGCAAGAAGCACAGATATGGAATGCTGGCCGACCCACTCAGCCAATCGCAGAGGCCGCCTCAGTGATGGAGCGCGTACTCTTCGAGGTCAAGCGCGTCGTGGTGGGTCAAGATGTCTTTCTAGAAAGAATGTTGATCGCAATATTGGCTCAAGGCCACCTTTTGATCGAGGGTGTGCCTGGTTTGGCAAAAACGTTGACCGTCAATACTTTAGCCAAAACAATTCAAGGATCCTTCAAGCGAATTCAGTTCACGCCTGACCTCTTACCTGCTGACCTAGTGGGGACACAGATCTTTAATCAAAAAGACAGCGAGTTCAGCACAGTTCTCGGTCCCGTCTTCACAAACTTACTACTCGCAGACGAAATCAACAGAGCTCCCGCTAAGGTTCAAAGCGCGCTATTAGAAGTCATGCAAGAGCGACAGGTCACGATCGCCGGAAAGTCACACAAAGTACCCTCGCCCTTTCTAGTGATGGCAACACAAAACCCAATCGAAACAGAGGGCACCTACCCCCTTCCTGAGGCGCAAGTCGATCGCTTCATGATGAAAGTACAAATCGGCTATCCAAGCGACTCTGAAGAGTTTGTAATTGTGCAGCGGGTCATTGGGGACGCCATTCACGTTAGCTCCGTGACTTCGACAGAGCAGATTCAAGCGTTACAAGCGCAAAGTCGCCAGGGTTATGTTGATCCTGCACTGATTCAGTATGCGGTCAAAATTGTTGCAGCGACTCGGAACCCAAAACGAAGTGGGCTCCCAGACTTAGAGCGCTTCATTACTTTCGGAGCAAGTCCGCGCGCAACGATCGGTCTGATTGAAGGCGCAAGGGCACTAGGCTTCTTGCGAGGACGACCATACGTTCTACCTCAAGATGTTGTTGATCTTGCCTTTGACGTGCTTAGACATCGAATCGTCCTATCGTACGAAGCGTTAGCCGAGGGAGTCACAACCGATGAGATCATTAGACAAATTTTAAAGGCCGTCCCGCGACCAGAGAAACCGCTTGAGAACCATGTTCAACTTCCTTAGGCGGTTTGCGAAATCACCTGCCGTTGAGGTGACTCCCCCCCCCTTTAATCCCGATCTGTTTTTACGACAGCTCGAGTGGACGGCTGTTCGTAAATTAGACGGTCAATTGCAAGGCGACTATCGAACACTTTTTCGGGGTGCAGGACTGATGCTCGCAGACCTTAGAGAGTATCAAATGCATGACGATGTTCGTCACATTGATTGGAATGTGACTGCTCGGATGCGTACCCCTTACGTGCGTGAGCACGAAGAAGACCGCGAGATCTCAATCTGGTTTCTTGTTGACTTGACCGGCTCTATTCATTTTGGGTCCAGCGCGGTCACCAAACAACAACTCGCATTAAATTTTGTAGCAGTGTTAGCGCGACTATTTACGCGTCATGGAAACCGTGTTGGTGCAATCCTCTATGCGGGACCGTCATCACAGGCATCGCTTGTTATTCCAGTGCGATCTGGTCGGAAGCAGGTTTTGCATATCATCGAACAGATGCATCAGTTGTCTGAGAAACAATTACAAGGTGAGACAAGCCTAAGCGAATTATTCCAACTGGCTAGCATGGCGATCAAGCGCAGGTCCACTGTATTCGTCATCTCAGACTTCATCAGTTCACCAGGTTGGGATAAACCAATACATCAACTTTCGACTCGGCATGATGTGATAGCCGCGAGACTTATAGATCCGGCCGAGAACAAACTACCAGCCTCTGGAATAATCCTAGTCCAAGACAGTGAAACTGGTGAACAAGTATTTGTAGACTCAGAGGACAAAGGCTTTCAGGGGAGATTTACCGAGCATGCAGAGGCACATGCAACACATCTCGCACAAATCTTCGCGCAGTCTAGTGTGGACTGCATTGAGCTAGACACGACGGAATCTGTCAATGACGCATTAATGCGTTATTTACTTTTAAGAAAACGTAAAGCATCGCTGACACGCGCACCAAACTCCCACAACAGCACGGCAACTCAGTCGCGCGTCCAGCAAAGCAATAAAACATGATTGCGTTGACCTCAATAAGCTTCCTATGGCCTCAACTTCTTTGGCTGTTGTGTATTTTGCCTTTCCTCTGTGGCGTCTACTTTTTTTCTTACACTCGGTACCGTCACGCACAGATATTTGGTCAGCCTCACCGTTCAGGAACCAGGAATCGCACCAGCTGGCGCACTGCAGTCGTCGCGGCAATGACACTCGTCGGCCTTGCGTGTTTGATTATCAGCCTAGCTAGACCCAGAGCAGCCCTATTACTTCCAACTCGCGTGGATAGCATTATGGTAGCGATCGACACGTCTGGCAGTATGGCGGCTACCGATATTGCTCCTAGCCGCATTGAAGCTGCACAGGCCGCAATTAAGAAGTTTATCGGAGCTCAACCGCGCGGCCTAAAAGTCGGTGTCGTGACCATAGCAAGTACAGCGGCTATTGCGCAGGCACCTACAACGGATCGAGACGACCTGTATCGAACTATCGAGAGCCTGCCCTTACAAGCTGGCTCTGCCGTGGGTAGCGGCATTCTGATTGCGCTGAGTGAACTTATTCCTGGTAGCGGCCTCGATGTACAAAAAATACTGACGGATTCAAATCGCTCTTCTGGACCGACTGACTCCGGTCAACCGCTTGAC
>CAIYWO010000151.1 GCA_903929925.1 uncultured beta proteobacterium
CCGTTTGACCTGGAATCTCTTTGTTCATCAGCCAACGCATGATCTGGAAGTCCATCATCCAAACCTGTGCTTGCAACAAGGACGACTGCACCCACTGGCCTTCGCCTGATTCTTCACGCTCGAGCAGCGCAACCAACGTACCAATTGCACAGAACAAACCCGAGGTCAGATCCGCAACCGGGATACCCGCGCGCATCGGACCGCGACCGGGCTCACCCGTCACAGACATGATGCCGCCCAAGCCCTGGGCGATTTGATCCAGGCCGGGACGATCAACATAAGGGCCGTCCTGCCCAAAGCCCGATACGCTCGCCAAGATGATGCGCGGATTCACTTTGCGCAGTGATTCGTAGTCGATCCCAAGCTTGAACTTAACGTTGGGTCGATAGTTCTCGATCACCACGTCGGCCTGCTTGACCATTTCCATGAACAGCGCCTTGCCCTCAGGGTGCTTGAGGTTCAAGGTCACGCTGCGCTTGTTGCGATGGGTGTTCTGATAGTCGGCAAACTGCGACGAACCACCGGGTTTGTCGTCCGGCACGTCACCTGGCTCTTCGATCTTGATGACATTTGCGCCCCAATCGGCAAACTGACGTACCGCCGCAGGGCCAGAACGCACACGCGTCAGGTCCAGCACCGTGAATCGGCTAAGGGGTAACTTAGGCATTTCCGTCTCCAAGGCAAAAAAGAACTCGGATTCCAGCTCATTCTTTTCCGGAATCTGAGAATATTCTTATGATGTAGGACATCTTACAAGAAAACGGCAAAACACAAAAACGGGGCATTACGCCCCTGTTTTTGTCCTTTTATACCTAATTTTTGTAGGTATTTAGCAAATTAGCGATGCTTCGTTAATCGGCCTTGGCGCCCGACTCAGAAATCACCTTCTTCCACTTCGCTTGTTCGGTGGCGATCTGCTTTGCAAGGTCAGCGGGCGAGTTGGTCTTAGGATCCATGCCAGCGTCGATCATGCGCTTATTCATGGCTGGATCGTTCACCACGGCGACCACCGCCTGATTCAGCTTATTAATGATCGCAGGCGATGTTCCTTTCGGAACCGTGATGTAGTTCAGCGCGCTTGCCTCAAAGCCTGGCAACTGCTCAGCGATTGTCGGGATATCTGAGGCGATGGGTGAACGCTCAAGACTCGCGACACCTAGTGCACGTAACTTACCTGCGCGGATCTGGGGAAGGTAAACCGACAGACTATCAATCGCCATCTGGACGTTACCGGCAATCAAATCACTTACAAGCGGGCCTGAACCCTTGTAAGGGACGTGCGTAATATCAACACCGGCCATGCTTTTAAATAACTGCCCGGCTAAGTGACTACTCGCACCAATACCCGAGCTACCGAAGTTCACTTTGCCGGGATTCTTTTTTGCGTACTCAATCAGTTCTTTGACGTTTTTGGCGGGTGAGTTCACCGGCACCACCAACACATTTGCAAACGAAGCAACCGACGACACGGGCAGCAAGTCAGCTGGGTTGTAGTTCAGCTTGCTCATCAAAAACGGATTCGTGATTTGTGGGCCTGGCGTTGTGTACAAAATCGTATAACCATCGGCAGGCGCGGTCGCCACAAAAGCTGCGCCAATCGTGGCGCCACCACCGGGTTTGTTCTCGACCACGATCGTCTGACCAAGTTGCTTAGCCATCGGTTCGCTAATCATGCGCGCAGTCGTATCGGCCGCGCCCCCTGGAGGAAACGGCACAATCATCCGGATTGGACGATTGGGGTAATCACCCGCGCTGCCCTGGGCCTGCGCAAAGGACACGGGCCCTGCCAGTATTGCTAGGCCCACTGCCTGAAGGGCTCCTAAGCACAGCACCCGTTTCATTGACTGTTTCATTCCCATCTCCTTGAGGTTTTATTTAGTATTTTTCTGTAGGATATTCTATCTGTGATTAATTACAAACAAAACAACGGGGAAACAAGCTATGCCAGACTTTACACAGCTCAAATATGAGGTC
>CAIYWO010000152.1 GCA_903929925.1 uncultured beta proteobacterium
AAGGGATTACGTATGGTGGTGATTCGCCTGGCCCGTGGCGGCTCCAAGAAACGTCCTTTTTACAACCTCGTTGCGACCGATTCCCGTGATCGCCGCGATGGTCGTTTCATTGAGCGCGTTGGGTTTTACAACCCCGTTGCCAATGCAAACGAAGAGCGTCTGCGCATTGCGCTTGATCGCGTACAACACTGGACTGGCGTTGGCGCACAACTGTCGCCTGCTGTTGCTCGTTTGGTTAAAGACTTTTCGGCCAAAGTCGCTACTGCGGCTTAATTGAACCGGCCTGTTCGTCATGGCTGACACTGGCGCAGCAAAAGCGCCAAATGACCTGGTTGAACTAGGTCGGATCGTATCAGCCTATGGAGTGCGCGGTTGGGTTAAGGCTCAGCCGCATTCTTCGCAAAGCACGGTATTGCGCGCAGCTCCAGTTTGGTGGCTTTGTCCTCCCTCTGGGCCGCTGCCTGCGCCTGCTGATTCCTCTCCTAGCGGTAGTCTCCCAGCTTCCGTGTTGTCGCGTTGCACGCCGCATGCTGTCAAACAGTGTCGCCCGCAGGGCTTGACTGTTGTGGCAGAACTTGAAGGTGTGCCGGATCGCGATGTCGCTGACTCAAAGCGAGGCTACACGGTCTACGTATCTCGCGAGTATTTCCCGCAAGCGAAGTCTGATGAATACTACTGGGTCGATCTCATCGGCTGTCAGGTGTTCAGTGAGGACACGCTGATGGGGCAGGTGCAAGAGGTGCTCGACAACGGTGCACATGCAATTTTGCGTGTATCAACACTGATGCTTGATGCCAAGGGTCGCCCTCAGGAAGTGTTGGTTCCCTTCGTTGCCGCACATGTGCAGCACGTAGATATCAAAACGCGCCGCATCGAAACTGATTGGCCGTTTGATCTTTAATTCCAAGGCGCTACGTATGCGAATCGACGCGATTACGTTGTTTCCGGAAATGTTTGGGGTTGTCAGGGATGCTGGCATCACCGGCCGTGCGCACAAACAAGGTCTTTGGTCGCTGCAAACCTGGAACCCACGTGATTGTGCGCAGGATGTGCATCGCACGGTAGATGATCGTCCCTACGGCGGCGGCCCTGGCATGGTGATGATGGTCGAGCCCTTACTCAAGAGCGTAGAAGCGGTCAGGCAAGACCGCGCTGAGCGGGACACCTCAGACCAAGATGCCCCGGTCATTTTGCTATCACCTGCAGGCGAAAAATTTGGTCAACAACATGCCGCATCCTTAGCTGCCTCAAAGGGGGCTATTTTTGTTTGTGGTCGGTATGAGGGAATCGATCAACGTTTTATTCACCGCACAGTCGATGCACAGTGGTCGCTCGGTGACTTCGTCTTGTCGGGAGGGGAAATCGCCGCTCTCGCAATGATCGACGCAGCAGTGCGCTTGTTGCCAGGCGCGCTCAATCACGGTGACTCGTCCCTGCAGGATTCGTTTCAAGATTCATTATCGGGTTTACTCGATAGCCCGCACTACACGCGACCTGATGTGTTTGAGGGCGAGCCAGTGCCGCCCGTATTGATGTCGGGCAACCATGCGTTGATTGCACGCTGGCGCCGCGAGCAGTCCTTGGCCCTGACGCTTCAAAAGCGTCCCGACTTGATCGCTCAGGCGCGTGCGCGCGGTTTGCTCAGTGCGGCCGATGAAAAATTTCTGGCTGCACTGAGCTGAGGCTCTAAGCCCGTAGGGCAGCGCGTTAACCCAAGCGTGCGCGCTGGCTTTTAACTTGCGCGAGTGTTTCACCAAATTGTGCGACACGCTGTTTTTCTTGCTCAACAACCGCTGCTGGCGCACGTGCAACGAACGACTCGTTGGTGAGCTTGCCTTGTGCCTTGGCGATTTCGCCTTCCAAGCGTGCAATTTCTTTATCTAAGCGAACTTTCTCAGCGGCGACATCGATCTCCACCTTCAGCATGAGACGCGTATTGCCGACAACCTGAACCGGAGCGCCGTCATCAGGCAGCGTGGCCACGACATTGACTTCTGACAGCTTGGCTAGCGCAGCAAGGTAGGGTGCGTGTTGCTCTAGTTGGTCTTTCGCACCCTCGGCAATCAGCGGGACGCGCGCGGCCGGAGACAGGTTCATTTCTCCGCGTAACGCACGGACGGCCTCGACTTGTGCTTTGAGCGCGTTCAGTTGCGCGGTCGCTGTCTCGTCAATTTTGCTGGCGTCACCAATCGGGAACGGTTGGACAGAGACGCTTGCAGTCTGGCTCGCGGCACGAGCTCCGGCGACCAGCGAAACCTTTTGCCAGAGCTCTTCAGTAATGAAGGGCATGATTGGGTGTAGCAGTCGTAGGACTGTTTCGAGCACCTCAATGAGTGTGCGTCGCGTTGCCCGCTGCTGCTCAGCATTGCCGGTCTGGATTTGAACCTTTGCGAGTTCAAGGTACCAGTCGCAGTACTCATCCCACACGAAGTGATACAGCGCGTTGGCAATATTGTCGAAGCGATAATCGGAAAACCCTTTCGCGACATCGAGCTCAAGCTGTTGTAGTTGTCCCAGAACCCATTTGTCGACAAAGCTCAGCGCGCTGGCCGGGGCGACCGACATGTCTTGACCCTCTGTGTTCATGAGCACAAAGCGCGTTGCGTTCCAGAGCTTATTGCAAAAGTTTCGATAGCCTTCGCAGCGCTTGAGGTCAAAGTTAATGTTTCGACCGAGTGTGGCGTAGGCTGCCATCGTAAAGCGCAGGGCGTCGGCCCCGAAGGCTGGAATGCCTTCCGGAAACTGCTTGCGTGTCGCCTTCTCAATGGAGCCTGCTTGTTTTGGATTCATCAGACCAAAGGTGCGCTTGGTGACGAGACTTTCTAAGTCAACGCCGTCGATGAGGTCAACGGGATCTAGCGTATTCCCTTTTGACTTACTCATCTTCTGACCTTCCGCGTCGCGGATAAGTCCATGC
>CAIYWO010000153.1 GCA_903929925.1 uncultured beta proteobacterium
CGCGAGGCTTACCTCGCAGGTCGCGTCCCACGCAAAACCTACGCGGCAGCCCCGAGCTCGCCCACTTCAGGCCTAATCTCTCCAACAGCCAGCAAATAATGTCCAACGACTCCGTACGTGCAATTCCCAACACACTGACCATCGCTGGGATGGATCCGTCTGGCGGAGCAGGGATTTTGGCTGACGTGAAGGCCATGAGCGCACTTGGTGCCTACGCATGCGCGGTGGTCGCTGCACTGACGGCCCAAAATACACAAGCCGTCACCGATATCTCGCCCGTGAACCCACAGTTTGTGCGGGCACAACTCGACACGCTGTTTGCAGACGTTGAAATCCATGCCGTTAAGATTGGGATGCTGGGGCAGACGGGTGTCATAGAGGTCGTCGCAGACCGCCTTGGACACCACAAACCACCCCACCTCGTGCTCGACCCCGTGATGGTGGCCAAAAGCGGGGACCTATTACTTGAACAGAAGGCCGTTGGCGCCCTGCGCGAGCAGTTACTGCCACTCGCCACAGTCATCACCCCCAATCTGCCTGAAGCCGGCGTCCTGCTCGAAATGCGGGCTGTGGAAACCGTTCGGGAAATGCGACGCGTGGCCGAACGCTTGCGGAACCTGATGACCCACGGCGGACATCGCTGGGTGTTACTCAAAGGCGGGCATCTGCCAGGCAACGACACCATCGATATCCTGCATGATGGTGACAAAATGATCGAATTACCAGGCCATCGGATCCAAACACGAAACACCCATGGCACTGGCTGCACACTCTCTGCTGCACTCACAGCCCTTTTGCCACAAACCGACTCTGTTATTGATGCGACACGCGCAGCAAAGGACTACTTGGTGGCAGCAATCGCCAGCGCCGATATGCTCAAGGTAGGCCACGGCCACGGCCCGGTGCACCACTTCCACAAACTATGGGCAGGAAAACCCTTACAATAAGGGTTTTCCGCAATACGCCTTGAAAGTGTGCCCATGAAAGCTTCGTCTCTGCCTGATATTGAACGCGCCCGTTTCAACATGATTGAGCAACAAATTCGTCCCTGTGGCGTCTTTGATAACAACGTGCTCGAAGCCCTGTTCAGCGTGCGTCGCGAACTCTTTGTTCCCGCTGGATACCGTAGCCTCGCGTTTTCCGATATTGAGATTCCTCTTTCGATCTCCTCCGGCGAAACCAACCAGACCATGCTGTCGCCCAAGCTTGAAGCCACGCTGACTCAGCTGCTTCAGCTCCACGCCGATGACTGCGTCCTCGAAGTCGGCACGGGCTCAGGCTATCAGGCTGCCTTACTTGCAAAGCTATCGCACTGCGTAACCTCGATTGAGATCGACCCACGTCTGTCTGCGTTTGCACAACAGAATCTCCAACAGGCAGGGGTGACCAACGTCACGGTGGAAACCGGCGATGCCAGTAACGGCTGGGGCACCACTGAGCACCATGCAATCCTGGTCACTGGCTCAGTACCTGCTATTCCCGACGCGCTGAAATATCAGTTATGCGTGGGTGGTCGGATGGTTGTTGTAGTGGGCCAAGCGCCCGCGATGACGGTTTACCGGGTCACCCGCAGTACCGCAGCTAGCTTTGAGACCACACCGCTATTTGAAACGGTCATCAAGCCACTAAGCGGCTTCACAACCTCACGTTTCAAGTTTTAAGTCTGCGCCTTAAGTTCTGAGACTACGCTTGTCTAATTTTGGTGACGAGCGCGGTGGTTGAGCGCGCAAACTCGAACGGAATCGCCACCGCACGCCCGCCCCAGCTTTCGACTAATGCAGTCTCGGGCAAGGTACGCATGTCGTAGTCACCACCCTTGACGATGATGTCCGGACGCAAACGTCGGATCAGCTCAACCGGGGTGTCTTCATCAAAAACAATCACAACACTCACGCAGCCCATTGCAGCCAATAGGGCCGCACGGTCATGCTCGTTATTTAAGGGGCGATCTGGGCCTTTGCCCAGCCGCTTAGCCGAGGCATCCGAATTGACACCAACGACCAGCACACCACCCAGCTGAGCCGCCTCGTCCAGATAAGTGGCGTGGCCACGATGCAGGATATCAAATACGCCATTGGTGAACACCACGGGCTTGACTGGCGCCCCAACCGAAAGGCGCTCAAGGCACTGCTCGGGCGTCAGTATCTTATTTTCAAACCGTGCTGTCACAGCGCAAAGAGTCCTTGTTTAAGCCGGTGACGGCGTAGCTTCCGTCGCACCTGGAGCGGCACGCATCAGCTCTTTACGGTATCGGTTGAGATCCTGAACCGTTTTAAACGAACTATCCATCAACAAAGACATGTTGTGCAGAATGCGCGTACTCACTTTACCTTCCCACGCTTTATCAAACACAATTTGGTTATCCAACCAGCGCTCGAGCCAGCCTGGCTCAGGCATCTTGGATTGAACCGTGTCATTAGGAAACAAATCCTTATTGACGTGCAAATTAGTAGGATGCAATGCCTGCGGGGTACGATGTGCCGAGGCCATCAACACGCCAATCTTTGCAAACGCCATCCGGGCTTGCGTCGCGATGTCTTGCCCACGCTGTGTCAGGGCGCGCTTCATGTAGCGCAGGTATGCACCAGCATGCCGAGCCTCATCCTGTGCAATCACGTTGTAAATCGCCTTAATGACGGGCTCTGTATGCCAGTCAGCCGCACGGCGATACCAATGATTCAGACGCACCTCGCCACAGAAATGCAGCATCAACGTCTCAAGAGGTGGCGCAGGATCAAACTCAAAGCGGACCCGATGCAATTCTTCCTCTGTCGGAACGAGATCAGGTGCAAAGCGGCGCAGATACTCAATCAACACGAGCGAATGCTTTTGTTCTTCGAAGAACCAAACCGACATAAAAGCTGAGAAATCACTGTCATCGCGATTGTCACGCAAAAACATTTCCGTTGCCGGCAGGGCAGCCCACTCTGTGATGGCGTTCATCTTGATCGTCTGCGCTTGCTCATCTGAGAGCTTGCTACGATCAAAATCCTGCCACGGA
>CAIYWO010000154.1 GCA_903929925.1 uncultured beta proteobacterium
TTCTGGGCGCCTCAACCGGTCACTCCGATCGTGTTAGACGCACAAAGCAACGCTGCACAAGCCTTGCGCGATGTATCTGCCGAGTGCCTGGATCAAATCATCCGAAACAGCGCAATCATTGCTGGTGTCGATACCGGTGACCTCTACGCAGACAAGCGCTCTGAACATGTGCACCAGCTGCGTGTCGGCATTCGTCGACTACGCTCTGCCTGGTCTTTTTTCAATGGGCTGACCGACTTACCCAGCCTGGAAGCACGCACTGAAATAAAAATGCATTTTGCTCAATTGGGTGGCGCTCGCGATGACGACGTCTTGCGAGAACTGATTTTGCCCATTTTGCGCAAAGCAGGGCAACCGCCATTAGTTCTGGATCAAGCAGTGCAAGATAACCATGCCGCAACAACCGTTCGCAGCGTGCGTTACCAGTCTTGGCTACTTGAGATGCTGGCGCGTGTCGTACTCCCTCCGGTCCCCACCGCTTCGACCGCCTTACAAACTAACGAAGAAGTCCTTGCGAAACCTGTAGAACAATCGCTCGAACAAACGCTCAGCAAAAAACTAAAGAAATGGGATCGCAAAGTTGTAGCGGAGGGGAGCCAACTTCCAACGCTGGACATGGAAGCCCGGCATGAGTTGCGCAAGCGGGGCAAAAAGCTGCGTTATGCACTGCAGTTCTGTGAATCGATCTTGCCACAACGTCGACTCGCACCATACAAAAAGGCTCTGGCGCGTGTACAGAATATTCTGGGCGAGATGAATGATCTGATCGTGGCGCGTGAACGCTTCGTTGGCTTACGCGACACACAACCCAGTGCTTGGTTTGCCTGCGGGTGGATTACCTCGCGACTTGATACCTTGACGCTCGAGGCGACAGAGGCCTTCAAAGCGCTTGCCAACACGCACAGACCCTGGCGCTAGCCTACTAACGCAGCAGCAAAATCTGCGGCCACAAAGGGCTGCAGATCTTCCATTTTTTCGCCGACGCCAATCCAATAAACGGGAACCGGGCGTGTGCCTTGGGCTCCAGCAGCTACGGCAGCCAGGGTGCCACCTTTCGCGGTTCCATCTAATTTTGTAACGATCAAACCGGTTAACCCAACGGCTGCGTCAAAACTCCGGATTTGCGACAGTACGTTTTGCCCAGAGTTGCCGTCGACAACAAGTAAGACCTCATGCGGCGCTGTCGGGTCAGCCTTGGCAATCACACGTCGAATTTTTTTCAGCTCGTCCATCAAGTGCAATTGCGTTGGCAGACGCCCTGCTGTGTCCACCATCACAATATCCATACCGCGCGCGCGTCCCGCGTGGACAGAATCAAAGGCGACCGCAGCAGGATCCGCGCCGTCCTGCGCGATCACCGACACGTTATTGCGATTACCCCACTCAACAAGCTGCTCGCGCGCCGCGGCGCGAAACGTATCGCCTGCAGCCAACAAAACTTTGGCACCGCGTTGTTGCAAGGCGTTCGCTAGCTTGCCGATCGAGGTGGTTTTGCCTGCACCGTTCACACCGGTAATCATGACGACGAGTGGCCTAACATGGCCAACATCAAACGGCTTTTCAAGAATTTTTAAATGCTCTGCCAACACATCCTTAAGGGCTTGACGCACAGCATCCGCCTCTTCAATGCGATCTCGCTTTACACGAGCACGAAGCGCACCCATGAGTTGCTCGGTGGCCTCGACGCCAGCGTCGGCCATGATCAATGCCGTCTCAAGTTCTTCGAATAAATCTTCATCGACACGCACGCCGACGAACAGACTACCCAGGCTTTGGCCGGTTTTCGCCAAACCGCCTTTCAGCTTCGCTAACCACGAAGTTTTTTGCTCAGCAATTTCTTCTTCTGTCTGTTCTTCTGTCAGCTCTTCTATCTGGTTTTCCACCGACTCTTGAACCAGCTCTTGGACCTGTTGAGCTGCGTCGACAGTAAAAGTGGGCAACGGCCCACTGGTCTGCTCAGCGCCAGTGGGCGGAATTGGCAGCCCCGTCTGGCGCCCAAGTGGCGCGCCTGACAAAGCCTGCGACAACATAAAGCGTCGCCCTTGTACAGGAGGCGTATCCACCGCGATCGCAGGGGCCTCGGTACTGGTATCCTGCGAGATGCTCAGATCTGGCGCAGGCGTCAGGGTCTGGTCCTCTGGTAGAGGCTCCGTGGGCGTAGTTTTTTTCTTGAAGAAGCGAAACATAGTGAAGAAGTATATTCGGATCGTAGGCGGACAGTTTCGTCGCACACCAATTGAGGTGATCGAAGCGGACGGTTTACGTCCCACGCCGGACCGAGTGAGAGAAACGCTCTTCAATTGGCTAAATTTTTTTTGGCAAGGTGACTTTCAGAGCAAACGCGTTCTGGATTTATTCGCTGGAAGCGGCGCGCTGGGGTTTGAAGCGGCCTCACGCGGTGTTGGGTACGTCCAGATGGTGGAACAACACCCCAAAGCAGTCACCGCTTTAAGGGCGCTTCGCGACAAGCTGGGTGCGCAAGCAGTTAGAATTCACGCCGGAGACGCAAAGCATGTGGTCGCAAGACTAGAGGCTGCGCGCTTTGATCTTATTTTTTTGGATCCACCTTTTGGAAAAAACTGGCTTGAAGAACTCTGGCCCATTCTTCCAAATTTGTTAGAACCCAACGGTCTTGTTTATATTGAGGCTGAAAAACCGATTTTTGTACCCGAGGAGTACGACTTATTGCGCCAAGACCGCGCCGGAGCCGTACACTATCATCTCATCCAAATTGCTGCATTGCAAAAATGATCACTGCTATCTACCCTGGTACGTTCGACCCGATGACCCGCGGCCACGAAGACTTAGTGCGCCGAGCCGCCAGCCTGTTTGACCGCGTTGTGGTCGGCGTGGCACATAGTCGGAATAAAAAACCGTTCTTCGCCATTGATGAGCGCGTCGAAATCGCTCGTGAAGTGTTGGGGCACTACCCCAACGTTAAAGTCGCCAGCTTTGCAGGTCTGCTCAAGGATTTTGTGCGCGAGCAGGATGGTCGCGTGATTGTCCGTGGGCTGCGTGCGGTATCTGACTTTGAGTACGAATTTCAGATGGCCGGGATGAACCGTCATTTGCTTCCGGAAGTCGAGACACTGTTCATGACCCCCTCGGACCAATACCAATTTATTTCGGGCACGATTGTGCGCGAGATCGCTGAGCTGGGCGGAGATGTGAGCAAGTTTGTCTTCCCGTCAGTCGAACGTTGGTTGCAGGCCAAGTCGAAAGAGCGTCGCGAACAAGCCGCTGCAGCTGCAAAAGCGTAATCCCAAAGGGGATTGCGCCTGAGAGCTTTTTAGGAACGCTATGGCACTGCGCATCACCGAGGAATGTATTAATTGCGACGTGTGCGAGCCACAATGTCCCAATGATGCAATCTCGATGGGAGAAGAGATCTACATCATTGATCCTGGTGCTTGCACGGAATGCGTGGGCCACCACGACGAGCCCCAGTGCAAGGTGGTCTGTCCTGTCGAGTGCATTGAAATCCACCCGCAGTGGCAGGAAGGTCAAGATGCCTTAATGGCGAAGTATCGCGTCCTGACCAGCGCCCGCACTGAAAAAACTTAAAGTACCCGCGGTGTGATTACGCCTGTGGCCAAGCGGGTGCTTTCGCGTCAGGATGGATTTTGACAAAACGGCATTCTTGCCCGAGTGCCTTGCTAAACCAAACGGCTGCAACCTCGCCCTCATCAATCACGACGACCGGTTGCTTGGCAATCGTTGCGTGACGATTCACACTATCGTCATCCTCGATCACATCCAGCGGTATGTCCATACGCAGCATGCCTGGCGCGCGTAACACCAAAGCGCCCATTTTCAAATCAACAGAAACTGCCTGCAAGGCCGGGCACACCTTGTCTGTCAGCCACTCGCTTTGCGCGTCGATCACCATCCAACGGTGATGATAGTCAGCCGCCAACCTATGGTCTGTGCCAGGACAACCGGCCACCGGAAAAAATTTCGCTTGCGTCATATCGCCAACATCCAAAGATTTCAATCTGTAGACACTTTAGCGCATCCCAACAGGCCTAGGGTTTTCCTGAGGTGCCGTTCCTTGACAAAAACTAAGTAAAAACGTCCTATAGAGGTTAGTTCAAAACACATAACTATCATCTGAACACTACGGGAGACAAAAGATGAGCGCAGCTTCAACATCGAATTCTAAAACGGCTCTTCGCCGCAAACTGCTAAAAGGCGCAGCCGCGACTGCCGGTATGGCAGTCCTAGGTACCCCAGCCATCTCGTTGGCGCAGAACAAGACCATTCGTATCGGTATGCCGACCATTCTTTCGGGTCGCGTCGCCATGCTGGGTATCTCCTCACGCAACGCCGTTGCGCTTGAAGTTGAGAAATTTAACGCAGCAGGTGGCTTGGGTGGCCGCATGATTGAAATGGTCGTGCGCGACTCCAAAGGCCAGCCCCAAGAAGCAGCGCGCGTTGCCCGCGAACTGGTTACCGGCGACGGTTGTGAAATGATTTTGGATGCAGAAGCGTCTTCAGGCGCCTTTGCGGTGCACGAAGTGGCGAAAGACTTGGGTGTCCTCGTCGTACACACCTGTTCAGAAACGTCGTCACTGACTGCAGATCCAAAATTGCGTTTCGCAACGGCATTCCGTTCAGCGCGACAAGGCATCCACGATGCAATCGTGGGCGGATCTTATGGCGCCGAGGTTGCTAAACGTCTCAAACTCAATCGCTGGATGAGTATCTCGCCTGACTATGCTTATGGTCGCGATACCACCGCTGAATACTTTGAATACCTCAAGCACTTCAACAAAGACATTGAAGTAGTCGGCCAAGTTTGGCCCAAGCTATTCCAGGCAGACTACAGCGAAAACATTACACGCCTCGTCCAAGGCAAACCACAGGCGCTTTACTCCGCGCTGTGGGGCGGCGACATGACTTCCTTTATCGATCAGGCAGGCATCTACGCGCTGTTCAAAGACAAGCAATTCTTTTCGCCAAACTTGGCCGAATACGCTGTACTGACAGCGGTCAAGAGTGTGCCACCAAACATGCACTCAGGTAACCGCTACCTGCGTAGCTTTCCAAACACTCCTGCGAACAACGCGTGGGCCGATGCCTATCAAGCAAAGTTCAAAGAACTCGCACTGAACTGGTCTTGGGAAAACTCTGCCGGTATTAACCTCATCATGACCGCAATGAAAAA
>CAIYWO010000155.1 GCA_903929925.1 uncultured beta proteobacterium
AGTTTTAAGCATGAAAACCGCACAAGAGCTGCGCGTAGGCAACGTCGTGATGGTTGGCAAAGATGCCGTCGTCGTGCAGCGCGCCGAATACAGCAAATCGGGCCGCAACGCCTCGGTCGTTAAACTCAAATTTAAAAACCTGCTGACTGGTTCAGGCAGCGAGACCGTGTCCAAAGCCGACGAAAAGTACGATGTCGTTGTACTGGATCGCAAAGAGTGCACTTACTCATACTTTGCAGATCCGATGTACGTGTTTATGGACGCAGATTTCAACCAGTATGAGATCGAAGCAGACAGCATGGGCGACGCCCTGCACTACCTCGAGGAAGGCATGCCGGTTGAAGCTGTTTTCTATGATGGTCGTGCGATTTCTGTTGAGTTGCCCACCATGGTTGTCCGCGAAATCGTCTACACCGAACCTGCTGTTCGTGGTGACACTTCGGGCAAAGTCATGAAGCCAGCAAAAATCAACACCGGTCATGAGCTTCCAGTTCCGCTTTTTTGCGCAATTGGCGACAAGATCGAAATCGACACACGCACTGGTGAGTACCGCAGCCGTGTGATGTAAAGATCACATGCGGATCAAAAAATAGCTCCCTTGGGAGCTATTTTTTTTGCTCTGCAAAACTAGAATAAGTTAGCAAGTTTGGCGATTGCACCAAGAACTGCAATCAAGCTCGTAAACTGCATGCCGATGACCCAGACAAATTTGCGATCAACGTCAGCGCGAAAATCTTGCTGTGTGCGATTCACCTCGCAAAATCTTCTATCAACTTCTGCTCGAAACTCGTGCTGGACGCGACCAACCTCAGAGAATCTACGATCCATATCGGCACTTAGGTCGGCAATGGACCGATCCAGACGATCGATTGATTTAGTATGCTGCTGGGCTAAAACTTCAAGCACTGTGATGCGTTTTTCCATGCCCACATCTTAAGTAAATACATTGACGAGAACAAGGGCAAAAGCAGGACAAAGACAGGTCAGCGACCAAGAATTTTGTAACTAGTTGTGTCGAGTTTTTTGCTCTAACTCGTCGAGCCAGGCAATGGCATAGATTCGATTAGTGCCACACATTTCTACTGATGGCTGCAAACCGCCGCAAAAATGGGGGCGCTCAGGCTTGCCGAACAAAGCACACCGCATATCCGCCAAGAGCTGCACACAGGGGACGCCTGCAGGCTTGCCATGCGGCATACCGGGGATGGGACTTGTAATGGAGGGCGCCACACAACAGGCGCCACAATCAGGACGACACTTCACTGCAGACGGTCTGTATCCAGAAACTCTGGTAAGGCAACGACTGCAATGCCCTCTTCTGCTAAGGCCTCACGCTCTTGTGGCGTGGCCGTACCACGAATAGGCCGCTCATCCGACTCGCCCTCATGTATACGACGTGCTTCATCGGCGAACCGGTCACCAACGTTCTCGGTTTTACTGACGAATTCGCGCATCTGCTGCATCAGGGCTGCCTGCAACTGCAAAAGTTGACCTGACTCGTTGGAAACCGCAACGGCATTTGACGAACTAGTCACTGCAGGCACCTGAGCATCAGATGCGGGCGGTACGTCTGAAAAATGCCCGACATTGAGTCGTGGCGCAGACAGCCGCTTGGTGATCGTGGTGTCTTGACACATGGGACAGGTCACCAGACCGCGCGCCTGCTGGGCATCATAATCATCATGCGAGCCGAACCAGCCTTCAAAAAGATGGCTATTCGCACACTGCAGATCGAAAACTTTTAAACCCATGTTGTCTATCTTGAGGCAAAACCGAGAAATACAAGGGTTTGAGTATACCGGAGGCCCTCACCGAGGCAGAACTAAGTCACCAGATCAAGTCGGGGAACCGCTGCCAGCAACTCCTGTGTGATCCGATGCGTGGGTGCCTGAAGCACCTGTTTTGCATCCCCGAGCTCCACCAGCACCCCCGCGTCCATCACCGCGACACGGTCTGCCAGATACTCCACCACACCAAAGTTATGCGTAATGAATAAATAAGCCATACCGGTTTCTTTCTGTAGGTCTGACAATAGATCAAGAATCTGCGCCTGCACCGATACATCAAGCGCCGAAGTCGGCTCATCCAATATCAGGACCGCGGGCTCGACTGCAAGTGCCCGCGCAATCGCAATGCGTTGGCGCTGCCCGCCGGAAAACTCATGCGGATAACGATCCGATGCATCGCTCGGCAAACCTACCCTGTCAAGCAAGTACGCAATACGACGCGTTTGCTCGATGCGACTCCACTCTGGGCGCAAGGCCTCAATCCCTTCCTGCAAAATAGCCCCAACCCGCATTCGTGGATCGAGAGATGCGTAGGGATCTTGAAAAACGATCTGGATCTGCCTGCGTAGCGCCAGTAGTCGACGCCCCGAGCACGTCAGAATATTTGAATCGCTTACGGTCGCACTGCCCGATACCTCGGCGTTCGAATCGAGCAGTCGAAGCAGTGCCTTAGCCACCGTTGTCTTGCCGCAACCTGAGGCGCCCACCAAGGCAAGTGTTTCCCCTGCACGCAACTCAAAACTCACGCCTTGCACCACATTGTTATATCCCGCCACACGCCGCAAGAGACCTTTTCGTAACGCGTAGCGGACCTGCAGATTCTCCACAGCCAAACAGATAGCACCCGCACCCAACTCTGGCGAGGCAGAGGGCTGGGAAATCAACAAACGCTCCCGTCCCGCAGCGGATAGTGGCTTTCCGCGCTTACTAAAGGTAGGGATTGCTTCAAAGAGCTCAAGTGCGTAGGGATGCTCTGGTGCACGAAAGAATTTTTCCGCCGAGGCTGTTTCCACAACTTCGCCATGGCGCATCAAGGCCACGGTGTCTGCTACATCCTTAACAACGGCTAAGTCATGGGTGATTAACAAAACCGCCATCCCAAGCTCTTTCTGAATATCGGCCAAGAGCTTTAACACTTGCGCCTGAACGGTCACATCCAGAGCTGTGGTCGGTTCATCCGCGATCAGTAACTCTGGCTCGGCCGCCAAAGCGATGGCAATCATGACGCGTTGCTTCTGTCCGCCAGAGAATTGAAACGGATAATCATCCACTCGGCGCGCAGGCTCTGGGATCCCAACACGCTCGAGCCACTGAATCGCCCGTGCGCGTGCGGCTTGCCCGCGAAGCGTCGTGTGCGCCTCGATCGCCTCAATGATTTGTTGACCAATACGCATCACTGGATTAAGACTGGTCGCAGGTTCCTGAAAAATCATTCCAGCACGGCCACCACGCACGTCACGCATCGCAACCTCAGGCAGCCCTAGCAACTCTGTGCCTTCCAATACAACACGTCCCCGCGTGACTCGCAGGGCCTCAGGCAGCAGCCGAAGCAAGGCCATTGCCGTCATGCTTTTCCCGGAACCAGATTCACCCACCAAGGCGAAGGTCTCGCCGCGCTGCACGGTTAGAGCCAGGGCCTTTACTGCAAGCTGAAAACGCTCTTGCGTATCGATCGATACATCCAGGCCTGTCACGTGCAGAACTGGCTGCACGACAGATGCCTGAGCACTTACCCCAATCGGAAATGCGTCGTGCGTTGCCTTCACGTGACCTTGCGCTGCTGCGGTAGGCCCACGCCGCACTCTAAATGAGCGCGTCCGTGGATCGAAGGCTTCACGGACTGCATCAGCAAACAGGTTGGCAGCTAGTACCAGCGCCAACATAAACAGAAAGGCGGCGAGCAGATTCCACCAGATCATCGGATCGCGCGACATTTCAAACCGCGCCTTCTCGATCATCGAACCAAAGGAATTCATGCTTGGGTCGACGCCAATACCAAGATAAGAAAGTACCGCTTCGTACAACACTAAACCAGAGAATTCCAGCACAACCGTGATCAACACGATGTGCATCACGTTTGGTAATAAGTGCCGCGCCATAATGCGCAAATTAGAAATACCAAATGCCCGGGCCGCCTGCACATACTCAAGCTCGCGCAGTTTGAGCGACTCCGCACGCAACAGACGACACAACCCGGCCCAACCGGTGAGGCCCAGGATCATGCACAACAAGAAAAGACGTAGATCGGCGCGCTGAACCGAGGTTGGAAACAACCCGGGGTTAGTGTCGATATACACCTGCATCATCAACACACACGCGGCGATCAACAATACGCCAGGGATTGATGTCAGCGTCGTATAGAGGTACTGGATGACATCATCAATCCAGCCTTTGAAGTAGCCTGCTGCAATACCAAACGCAAGTGCCGGTGGCAGCATTGCAATCGTGGTTAAGCTGCCGATCACCCAGGCAGTACGCACGCTCTTTAATGCTTGCCATAAGACATCATTGCCCGTGCGGTCCGTCCCCAATACGTGATAGCCCGAGGCCAAACCCACCACGGCTCCGAGCAACAAACAAACGATCGTCGAGGTCAACAACATCGCACGCCAGGGGATCTCGGTCTGACCGCTGAGCATCTGCTGCCAATATTCACGACGCGACCCCGACTTGACGCACAGCATCCGCAAGGCGACCAGCAAGCCCGCCAGTAAAGCGCCGCCAGCCAGCCCTAACGCAAGCCTCTTGAGCACATCGGTGAGCCACTGGGCTTCAGGCTCGCCAAGATGTCGTCCCCCAAAGCGCAAACGAGGAAAGTCACGGACCGGAGCACCACCTTCCTGCAAAATAGTTTCTTTTGTGTACTGCTGCCACGCGAGAGGCGACGAGTAGGTCTTTTCAGGTCTGACAAACGCGGTGTCCTCGAGCAGCACATCGAGCAATGACACAACCTTTGGCGCATACACCACGGGGCTTGAGTTCGAGGCACCGGGCACTGGCGGCAGCCGTGGCTGAAAATGGATTGAATCCAATAACCCCACAGCAACGAATAATGCCAGCACAACTGCGGAACACATCGCTGGCGTAGTGCGCGCGACACGCCCCCAGGTTGCGCGCAGTGTGCGCGAGCGAGCAACATGCCATGCATAGCCCATGACTGCTGCGACCAAAGCAAATAATGCAGCATCCGTCCAGAGAAGAATAAATTTTGGCATAGTCACTCGAACCTGACGCGCGGGTCAGCTAGGGTGTAGGAGATGTCCGCCAGAATCAACCCCAAGATATAGAGCGAGGCGCCAAGAAACACCATCGCGCGCACGACCGAAAAATCCTGGCCACTAATGGCGTCTATGGTGTAGCTGCCCAACCCTGGAATGCCAAAGAAAGACTCCGAGATCAAACTCCCCATAAACAGCAAGGGCAGCGCCGAGACCGCGCCAGTCAGAATCGGCAGCATGGCATTGCGCAACACATGCTTAAACAACACAGCGCGTTCGCTCAAACCTTTTGCGCGGGCCGTCCGCACGTAATCCTTGCCGACCTCCTCCAGAAAAAGACTACGCAAGAACCGCGCCTCTGGCCCCAGACGCGCAATGACAGCCACCAGGACAGGCAAGGCTAAAAACTTCACCGCATCCCATCCGCCTGCGAACCCCGAATAAGGCACCAAGCGCAAGAGCTTAGAAAACAGCCATTGCCCTGCAATAATATAAAAGAGGCCTGAGATCGAAAGCATCACCACGCACAGCACGACACCCCAAAAATCTAGATGGGTCGTCCTAAAAAACACCAGCAGCAAGGCAAACCCGATACTCACCAACAGACCAAGTATGAAGGTCGGGATGGCTAGAGCAAGACTTGGCCACATCCGCTTGCCAATTTCACGACCGATGTCTCGCCCCTCGTCGGAGGCCCCGAAATCGAATTTCAACAAGGGGACCGAGCGTTGATAAAAAATAGTGTCAGTGTATTGATCTAAACCACGCGCTTGCGTATTGATGAACAAAGGTTTGTCGTAGCCCCGTTCGGCCTTCCACTTGGTGATCGCATCGGCACTTACACGTTGCCCACCGATCGCCAGTCGAGCCATGTCATCCGGCGTATTGACGGCAAAGAACAGTACGAAGGTAAACAGATTGACCCCAATTAAGATCAACACGCCGTACAACATCCGACGTAGTACATAACCGATCATTTTGAGGTCTCCGCTATGTCGCCCATCGCATTCTGTTGCGCTTGCTGTCGAAGCGCGCGCCAGGCAGGCCAAACCAACAAACCAATCAGACCAAACAGAAGAATGAGCGGCCACCATATCGGTGGATTCCATTCTGCGATTTTTTTGCTACGCAAGTCACTGTCGATCTTCATGTATTGCAAGGTGTTGCGTACCATCTGCGTGGGTTTGGCATTACCTACCCATTGCTGAAAGGCGCCGCCTGACTTAGGAAACAGACCAAACATCCAAGGCGCGTCCTCTTGCACGATTTTTGTCATTTGCGCGATGATCTGCTCTTTCTCAGGACCATCAGGCAAATCGCGCATTTTTTCAAATAGTGCGTCGTATTCAGGGTTCACATAGTTCGATGCGTTCTCCCCCCCTTTCTCCGCCTTCACATTTGGACCATAAAGCAAGAAGAGGAAATTTTCAGCATCGGGGTAGTCCGCAACCCAGCCCCACATATACATCTGTGCAACACCGCGTGCCATCTTCTCTTGAAAACGGTTGTAGTCTGTCGCGCGAATATCAAGTTGCACACCGATCTGAGCGAACTGTCTTCGCATCCAATCGAGTGTTGGGCTTGATCCCCCCGCGCCACTAGCGGAATCAAAATACAGCACGAGTGGTTCGCCCGTGGTCACATGGCGCCCATTGGGATAGCCAGCTTCAGCCAGCAAGCGTCGCGCCTGATCCAGAGACTTTCGTTGCGCCTTTCCATCAACGACATCATAGACAACTGGATTGATGCCTGACGCACCCGATTGATAACCAAGAATACCTGGAGGGACCGGACCATACGCAACCTGCGCCTGATCATTCTGGAAAATAGCAACGAATTCTTCCCAGTTAAACGCAATGCTCAACGCTTGACGCAACTTCCGATTGCGTACCTGCTGTTCAGGCGTATCCCCACGTCCCACTATCGGATCCCGCCAGTTAAAGCCAAAGTACTGCATTTGCGCTTCGACGGTCGTCGGCAACTGTATGCCGTGCTTCGCATAAAGCGCGGCCTTCTCTGTTGAATCAGAGGCTGCGACCAGCATGGCGACACCTGTGTCGCCTCGATCAACCTGAGGCACATCGTAATAGCCTTGCATAAACTTGCCTTGCAAGGGAATACTTTCTTTCTCAATATTGAAGACGATCCGATCAATAAATGGAGTCATCTTGCCGCAATCTTCTAACAAGCCTTTCGCGCGGTCAGTGGGCTCACCCTCACACGGATAGGGTTCACCTCGAAAATTTGGATTGCGCGCCAAGACATGCCGACGGTTTTGTATAGATTCCGTCAACATGTAAGGACCCGTTCCGACTGGCCAATTATTGAGCGTCAAGTTGCGCTGGGCCATTCCCGGTTGGCTATAGAAGCGATCAGCTTCCCAGGGAACCGGCGCCACGAAGGTCATTGCCAGCCAATACTTGAACTGAGGATACAAACCCTTCACGCGAATTCGTAACGTGTACTCATCAAGCGCTTCAACACCGGAGAAACCGGCACTGCGCAAATCCAACCAAGGCAAATCACGCGAACCAACCGTCACATCCTTACGCAGATCCGTATCTATCTCTCGCAGCCGGGCGCCATACTCTTTCATTCCCACAACATGCTGCGCAAGGGTTGAGAAAATTGGTGATGCCACGCGAGGGCTTGCCAAGCGACGAATCGCATACACGTAGTCATGTGCCGTGAGTTCGCGTGATCCTTGTTGCGCAAAGTCACTCATCACGAACTTGTCTTTCAGCTGTTCTGGTGCCAGAGGCCAATAGCTGTAACGTCCGTCAGCTTCACGCGCGAAAACCGGATGGGGTTGATACTGAATCCCCTTACGCAAGGGGATATCGTAAATACTCTCTGCAATATCTTTGGCCGCAGCGTCTGCGCCTAACTTATTACCTTGCTGATCGACATAGACTGGCTCAGCGACCTGAAGTGCCGTACGTGGGATCAACTCGTACGGGCGCTTTAAATAGTGGTATCCATAAAGCGGCTCGTAGATGTTGTAGGTATAAGGCGTTTCATCCGTTGAGTAGGAGCGTGCAGGATCCAGGTATTTAGGAGAACGTTGCGTGAACGCCGTATACAAGACGTTTTTCGTCTCAGCCCCGGCTGCATAGGGACTGTTGATCGGTGAGTCAATTCCCTGCGGTCCGCAGCCAACGAGCGTGGCACAGCACGTGATCGCCGCGAAGAAATTTTTTATTTGCACTTTTTGTTTTGCCAACAAACGACGCGCCATTCCCAAGGTGCGACAGCGCCTGGCTCAGCCCATAGGCCAAGTTTCTTTTTCTGCGCATCATTCTGTACACCAACTAACGCTTTATCGCGCAGAAACTTGCCTTTGGCCTGCTGGTTTGCCCAGGCCATGCCGTCTTGCACCTGTAAGCGATTCGCAGTCGTGCCATTTGCCGGCACATCACACACATCTCGGCCGTAGTGATCTTTCTCATAACAGGTGAGTGTCAGATTTTTGCCCGCAACATAATCTGCTAGATTTTTTCGCGAGGCCTCGCCAAACGGCTGACCGGGACGATCACTGCCATGGCTCGTTTCTGGCGCATCGATGCTCGCCAAGCGGATTCGGTGCTGAGTCTTATCAACGAGTAAATTAATCGTGTCGCCATCAGAAACTTGTACGACCTTGCCAGTCAGTGCATATTGCCCTGCACTTTGTGCGGCTGCTGGGCGACCGATCGCACCTAGGCCAATTGAAGCCAAGACCACCATTGTTACGGTAAGGGTACGCACTACGCCATCGCGAGCACCAGTATTTTTTTCGATGTTATGCATTTAAGTGTTTGATTTATAAGTTATTTGTAAAAAGTACAACAGTCCAGCAGTCAGTCGTGCACTCAAAGCCATTTAGCCTGACGGAATTTATAAAACAAAGTCCCGCAAATCGTACCCATTAAGCCCAAGATAGCCAAGTAGCCATATTTCCATTGGAGTTCTGGCATGTACTCAAAGTTCATTCCATATATGCCAGCGATGGCCGTAGGCACTGCGAGAATGGCAGCCCAGGCAGCCAGACGACGGGTTGTTTCGGTCTGTTTTGACTGCTCAATCAGCATACCGGCCTCAAACGCAAAGGTGAGTCCCTCACCCAGGTTATCCAACAAACGATCCACGCGGTAAACACGATCAGCCAAATCAGAGAACAAAGGGCGTGCGGCGGCCTTGATCGGCGCAAACTCGCGGTGAGATAGGCGTCGGCAAACCTCGCCTAGCGGGGCAATCGCATTGTGCATTCGCTGGAAATCTCTACGCAGCTGATAGAGCTTTCGAACTTTCAGCTTCTCTAACCCACGCAAAATCAGCGCCTGCTCCATCGGCTCGACCGCTCTCTCGAACATGTCATTGGCAAGGTTATAGCGGTCGATCAACAGATCAAGCAGCTCTGTGGCCACAAAAGCGCTCCCCTGCGCCAGCTGATCGGGACGACTCTCCAAGCGCTGTCGCAAGGCAGAATGCGATGCAACGGCGCCGCGACGCAACGTGATCAGGTAGTTTGGTCCAATCAGCAATTGAGTCTCACCAAAAGCAGGCAAACCATCTGTACCGCGCACCTCAACGGTCATTGCGACCAAAAGCACTGCTTGTCCATAATCCATCACCTTGGGGACGCGGTGATTTGCTGCCATGTCCTGGCCGACGTCTGCGGCTAAGCCGAGCTGCGCAACAATCGCATCTAACAGGCTGGCCGGTGGCTCGCGCAACCCGACCCACAAAAGAGAGTCCTCAGCCTTGAGCGCGTCGCTGAGCTGTGTAACCTCCACAGCACGTCCTCTTCCCTCTGGCCCATACAGTGTGGAGGCAAGAATGGGGGACAAGGACTCGGGAACAGGGGATGAATCATTCATGTCAGGTATCCGAAGATAAAAAACAGCTAAATCGCAGCAATCAGGCCAAAATAAAAGGTCATTTGGCGTGATTTAATGTAAAAAACTAAGCCAGGCAACTAGAGTGCAGGGCATATCAGACCACATTCGAGCAAAGTTTAACCATGCAGATCGTATTTTTAGATAGCGACACCATTCCTAGCCCGCTTCCTGTGCCGAGTTGGGCCACAAAGTGGACAAACTGCCCTGCGACTGCACCGAGCGCCCAAGCAACCATACAAGCCCTGGGATCGGCTGAAATATGTATCACCAACAAAGTCAAAATCACTGCTGACGTGCTTGCAGGGGCTCCCAACCTTAAGTTCGTTTGCGTCGCGGCGACCGGCTATGACTGCATTGATCTCAATGCATGCCGAGCGCGGGGCGTTGTTGTATCCAACGTGCCTGGCTACTCCCGCCAAAGCGTAGGGGAAGGCGTCATCGGATTTATTTTTGCGTTGCGTCGTGGACTGTATTTTTATCAAACTGAAGGTCGCCATCAGTGGCCGACCTCTTCACACTTCTGCGTGCACGGCGCCCCCGTTCTAAATATACGAGGCGCAACACTAGGCATTTTCGGGAAGGGCGCCATTGGCACCGAGGTCGCCACCCTTGCGCAAGCGCTTGGAATGAACGTGCTGTTCGGTGAACATCGTGGCGCCAACGTTGTGCGACCCGGTTATGTTGCCTTTGAAGAGCTTCTCGCTCAAAGTGACGTCATCACACTACACTGCCCTCTCACCCCTGACACCCGTGGTCTGATTGGCGCGAAAGAACTTGCTCAGATGAAACCAGGCGCCATGCTGATCAATACAGCTCGGGGCCCACTGATTGACGAGACTGCGGTCGGCGACGCACTATTAAGCGGCCATCTCGGTGGCGTTGCGCTGGACGTTTTAGCCAGTGAGCCGCCCGCGGCGGAGCACCCGCTGCTGCAAATGCACTTAGCTAATTTAATTATCACGCCCCACATTACGTGGGCCAACGAAGACGGGATGTCCAGACTCACGCAAGGCATCCTCGGCAATCTGAACGCGTTTGTGCAAGGCAAGCCGATCAACGTCGTAAGCTGATTCATACTGGAACTTATTCATGCCTCAAACCAAAACAGATAAGCCGCTTTATGTCGGCTGTGCGACCGGATTCTCTGGCGATCGGACCGATGGTGCGGGTCCAGTCGTCGACACATTAATTGCGCTTGGCGGCGGGGTCCTGAACTTCGAAACCTTGGCTGAACGCACGCTCGCGCTGGCCCAAATTGAAAAGCGCAAAAATCCCAAAATGGGCTACGAGCCACTGCTCGACGATCTCGTTGGGCCTGTCTTAAAACGCTGTCTCGAACACAAGATCCAGATTGTGAGTAACTTTGGTGCTGCAAACCCACAAGCGGCTGCGCAACGCATCTTTGCACTGGCGCGCACGCAAGGCTTGCGTGCACCACGCATTGCAGTCGTACACGGGGACGATTTAACGCAACCCGAACAGTTGAAGTTTCTGCTTAAAAAGCTGGGCTCGGATATTGATCCATCGCGCGTCGTGAGCGCAAATGCCTACATCGGCGCCTATGAAATTGCGCAAGCCTTGAACGATGGCGCTGACGTTGTCGTCACTGGCCGCGTATCGGATCCGTCCCTAACCCTCGGGCCCGCGATTGCGCACTTCGGTTGGGCGATGGATGACTGGCACCTGATGGGCTGCGGCACCATGGCCGGGCATATGCTGGAGTGCGGCACACAGGTCTCTGGTGGCTACTATTGCGTCCCAGGCCAGAAGCCGGTCCCCGATATGCATCGCATCGGTTTCCCGATCGCAGAAATACGCGCAGACGGAAGCTTTTCAGTCTTCAAAGCGGACAACACCGGCGGACGCGTAGACGATCGAACCGGACGCGAACAAATTCTGTACGAAGTACACGATCCGGCAAAGTATCTGACCCCCGATGTCACAGCCGACATTACGGAGGTGACGATCCAAGCCGAAGGACCAGATCGCATCCGTGTCGAGGGGGTGACTGGCCATGCACGACCTGCAGAATTGAAAGTCAACGTTTGCTATGACAATGGGTATTTCGCGGAAGCAGAGATTTCCTACGCAGGATTTCAGGCACGCGAACGCGCTGCACTTGCCGGCGAAACAGTACGTAAACGTATCGGGCATCTTCTACCACTTCGCATCGACTTGATTGGTGCGGTCAGCATTTTTGGTGATGACGCTGGAGAACTGATGCGACAAGGGTTGCCCGAGGCGCGCGACGTCCGTTTACGCGTCGCGGGTGTGCACTTACAGAAAGAGATTGCGGAAAAAGTTCTACGCGATGTGACCTCTCTGTATTGTTGTGGTCCTGCCGGTGGTGGTGGCGTTCGCACTTCACTACGCCCCCGCCTCGACACCTTGTCTTGCACCATTCCTCGCGAGGCCGTGCCTTGCGGCTACAGTTTTGTTCAGGAGCAACTTGCATGAGCGCCACCATCAAGCTTCCGCTTTACCAACTTGCACATAGCCGTGCGGGCGACAAAGGCAACACCTCCAATATCAGCGTCATTGCCTGGGACTCTGAGTGCTATGCACTACTCGTCGAGCAAATGACCGAAGCACGTGTAGCTGAATGGTTTGGGTATCGCCATCCGAAAAATGTGGCACGCTACTTGCTCCCTAAACTCGAAGCAATGAACTTTGTTCTAGAAGGAATTCTTGATGGCGGCGTCAACGACGCACTCAATCTGGACACACATGGGAAAGGCCTATCTTTTTGGATGCTCGACATGTTGATAGACGTGCCCCAGAATTTAGCGGCTCGACTAGCCGTCAAAGAATACGCTTAACGATCAAGCCCACTAACTCAAGCCCATTTTTATACTTATCGGAGCACCGCACATGAGCACACGCCGCAACCTCTTGATCGCCACACTTGGCATCGTCGGCACACTGTTATCAGCACCGTCAATGGCTCAAGCCTACCCAACCAAGCCAATCAAGCTGATCATCCCTTTCCCCGCCGGAGGGGCGACCGATATCGTGGGTCGCGTCGTAGCACAACAATTGGGCGTCGAGCTTGGACAAACTGTCGTTGTGGACAACCGCGCGGGAGCGGCGGGCGTCATTGGATCGGAATCTGTCGCACGCGCTGCACCGGATGGTTACACCATCCTGCTGTCGACCTCCAGCACGCACACGATCGGCCCGATCTTGAACGCCAAGATCCCCTACTCCCCGACCAAAGACTTCACGCCAATCATGTACCTTGCAGCATCACCACAGGTTGTTGTTGTGCCCTTATCGTCGCCAGCAAACACGATGCCCGAGCTGATTGATTACATCAAAAAGAACCCTGGCAAACTGAACTTTGGCTCGGCCGGAACCGGCGGCATTCCACACCTTTCGACAGAGCGCTTTCTGGCAATGACGGGTACGAAAATGACCCACGTTCCCTACAAAGGTACAGCGCTTGCAATGCCCGATTTGATGGCAGGACGTCTGGATTTGATGTTTGACTCGATCTCAGTATCGTTGCCACATATTCGCGACGGCAAAGTGCGTGCGCTGGCGGTCACTTCACCCAAACCATCCTCAGTAGCACCTAATATTCCGACGCTGTCACAGTTTGTACCGGGCTACGAGTCACTGACATGGTTTGGTGTATTTGGCCCAGCAGGCCTGCCACCCGCCATACAAGAAAAGCTCAACCAAGCGCTGAATAAAGCAATTCAAAATCCAGCACTCTTGGCGCAGTTCGCCAAGCTTGGCTTTGATGCCGCGGGCGGCACACCGCAGGAGTTTGCGAAGAAGATGGCGGAAGAAACTGCAATGTGGCAGAAGGTTATCACCGACGGCAACATCACGATCGAGAAGTAAACACTCGAGCAGTCAGCAACTTGAGAGCTAGGCTCGTAACGTAAAGAATTACGAACGTGCCTAGCAAATCACCTACCAACATCGGCACTATGCCAGAAAAAATATCTGGCATATGACCGGTGAAGAAAAAGTAAATATTGTGTGGAACGACGTTACAAACTGCACCAGCCAGGGAAAAAATAACAAGCTGAGCAGGTCGCAAGCCTGACAGGTCTTCGCTAACCCCTAACCACTGAGTACAGGCACGCACCGCGACAAATGGGCCGAGCGCCGACAAACCAGCAATCACAATCGCATCGTGCCATCCCGAATGCATGACGATATCGGTGGTCAGCAAGGCGCCTATAAATAAGCCAGCGACCCCAACCCATCCAAGCGCCATCACCGCTAGCATACGTATTGCAGCAGGCAAAAATACCCAATTGATGACGCTGCTCAGAGATACCGCTGAAAACAACCACTCGTTAAGGTAAAACAGCCCGGTCCATAGCAAGACGACAACAAGACCACTGGCGAGCATACCCAAGACTGAGTTTGCAGCAGGTGACTCTTGACTCGATGACGAACTGGTTGACTCAAATGAGGGGGGAGGCGACATCGGGTCAGGCCGGCTGAGATGCCTTATCGATTGCTTGCCCTAACGCAACAAAATACTTGCGGGCCAGTTCGGTGGGGACGACATACTTGACTCGGCTGTCGATCTTGTCGACATCAAGCTCAATCATTCCTTTTTTACGCAAAGTCTTAAGGCGCCGATGCGCTGTGGTCGCAGAGATTTCTGTCGAGAGACCCATTGCTTCGAGGACACTGACTTTTTGCGCATCATGCCACTTGACGCCCAACATCGTGAGCAGGCGCTCTTCAACCGGATCCATCTTGGGAAAGGTTGGAATCTGACGGATTGCCTGCACCAAGTGCAGGAAACGCAAGTAAGTGATTGAGTACTTAGTTGTATCAGACATATCGTGTTGCCCTAAAAAGTCATTAGACTCATCTTAACTGTCATTGGAATATTACAACGCCATGGCGCCTGTCATACCAGTAAAAATAATCAACCACAAAAAGGACAAGGGCTTACAGATTTCTCTGTAAGCCCTTGATTTATATGGCGCGCCCGGCAGGATTCGAACCCACGACCCCTTGGTTCGTAGCCAAGTACTCTATCCAACTGAGCTACGGGCGCAGCAAAGTGCAACAGTATAGCAGTTTTTGAAAACTTCAACCTGTGATGCGTGGAATCTTGGCAGCTTTGATCGCGCGGCCCATCTCGATATAACCTTTTTCAAGGATTTCTAGATAGGCCTTGGCTGATAAAGCGGCAGGATCTACACCCATATTGGCCAGACGCGCAGCCAACGCAGGATCGGCCATGGCAGTCAGGGCGGCCTTCTCCAGGGTGCTCACGATCGCCGCTGGAGTGCCCTTCGGAACAGCCAACCCCAGCCATGAGTCGATTTCCACGTCATAGCCCTGCTCTTTCATGGTTTTGACTTCAGGCTGCTCTACCCAACGCATGGGGCTCGCTGAGGCCAACATCCGCAACTTGCCTGCTTTGATGTGCGGCATGATATCCGGTGGGTTTTGGACAACCACCTGTACTTGACCACTTAAGACCGCAGTGACGGCTTCTGCACCCGACTTATAAGAGATATGTTCAAACTTGGCACCCGTTAAGCGTGACAACTCAAAGATAGCCAAGTTATTAGGTGCTGAGGTGGTTCCAAAAAATAAGCCCTGCCCTGTTTTGGCGGCCTTCACCAAGTCATCCAAAGTTTTGTAGGGAGAGTCTGCATTGACTGCAACACCGTAACGGAAGCGGCCAAAGCCAGCGACGAATTCGAAATCCTTGATGGTGTAGGTTAAGTCCATCAGGTGCGGCATGATCGCAACAGTCGAATAAGTCACGACACCGATCTGATAACCATCTGGCTTTTGACGCGCAATATAAGCTGGAGTGAGTGTGCCAAGTGCGCCAGGCCTGTTTTGAACGATGACCGGTTTTCCAAGGCTCTTTTCCATGCCCTGAGCGAGTGCGCGTGAGGCAACATCGGTCGTGCCGCCCGCTCCATAGTTCACGATCAACGACACTTCACGATCTGGGAAGGTCTGTGCCTGACTACTCCAGCTCAGACCTAAAAACAGGACCGCAGTTGCGGCGATGCGAACAGATTTCATTAAGTTATTTTTCATCAAGTCTCCTCACTATCTTTAGTTTTATTAGGATAAAAAATTTAAGCCTCACACACTACAAAAATCGCTCACGCTAGGACATAAAGAAACCGCCATTGATATCAATCGTCGCGCCATTAATGAATCCACTGGATTCCGCACATAAAAACGTGATGGCGTCGGCGACTTCCTCTGCAGTGCCTAGGCGTCTGACGGGGATCTGCTCGGCATAGCGTCGATTAACTTCTTCGCCCGCCTGCATAGCCATATCCGTCAAGATACGTCCGGGCGCCACACAATTTGCGGTAATGCCATGAGGACCCATTTCCGAGGCAATCGCACGCATCAAGCCCAACACGCCGGCCTTGGAGGCCATATAGCTGGGCCCAGCAACGATAGACTTTGACCGTCCGGCAAGTGAAGACAGACTAACAATACGGCCAAACTTTTGTGCTTGCATCCCAGGTAAAAAAAGCTGAGAAAGTTGCATCACCGTTGTGAGATTGATCAACAGTACTTTTGACCACTCGTCGAGCGTCACTTCGAGAATGCCACTAGATCGACCATCGGACCGCTTGGGTGAGATACCTGCGTTATTGACCAAGATCGATACCGTGCCCAAGCGCGCCTCAATCTGCTCTTTCAGTCGCGACAAAAACGCAGTGTCACTGACATCCCCCGAAAACGCTAAGGCATTCTCTGAAGACATCCCCAGCTTGCCCAGATCAAGCGGCAGGCGATCCACCATCACGACCTTGCATCCTGCTGAAATCAACTTTTGACTTGTTGCCAAGCCAATCCCCTTTGCCGCACCTGTTACTAACGCTATTCTCTGTGTCATTTGACGTTGGCCGTATAAAAGGTAATCGGAGGGAAGGCATTTTCATCCGTCATGACCTCAATGAGCGTCGTGAGTTCACTCTTGGCTGCATCCTCAAGTGCCTGCGCAAGCTGCGCGGGATCACTTACCCGCACGCCCAGACAACCACAGCTTCGTGCAATCGCAGCATGATCGACCGGATAAAAATCTACGGCTGAGGTGTGTTCACCGAACTTTACATTTTCAGCGTGCTTTTGATAACCCAGAATACCGTTGTTCAACAACAGAAGGGTTACCTTGATACCCATTCTGCGGGCCGTCTCTAGCTCAGACCAGACATGGCCAAAACCACCGTCCCCCACCAAACAAAACACCTCGGAGTCAGGACGTGCAACTTTGGCGCCCAACGCCATCGGAAAGCCCCAACCAAGACCAGCTAGCCCGCGAGGCGTAATAAAGCGCATGCCGCTTGCCAACGAGGTCAAACAATTCGCAATCCAGATCGAGGAGTAACTCGCATCCGCGACCACGATCGACTGCGCTGTTAAGCGTTTCTGCAATTCATGCATCACACGCTCGGGTCGAATAGGCGACTGTGCAGAGACCCGCACTGGCTCGGACTCTTTTAGGTAGTTTTCTCTAGCATTCGCGATACTGGCCTCTAACTCAGCGCGTGCGGCAGTACGCTGCTTCAGATCGCACTGCCCTAGCGCATCCGCCAAGGCATCAAGCGTCAAGCGCGCATCACCCACCAATCGCAGCGCCTCATAGTTTCGACCTACCTCTGTTCCATCAATATCCAAATGGATGAAGGTCGCATCTTTAGGATACAGCTGCCAGGAGTCCGTGCCGTTTTGATTGGTACGATTGCCCACAAGCAGAACGACATCGGCTTGTGTAACCAAATCACGCTGATAGCGTGTGGCGCCATTTGGACCCATGAAATAGCCCACGACCCCAACCGCTAACGGATGCTGCTCATCGACGCCACCCTTGCCCATCACCGTCGTTGCCACTGGCAAATGCGCTTCGTCCATTAACCGAGTGAGTGCCAGATGAGCATGAGATAAGTGCACGCCGCCCCCCGCAATCACAAGCGGACGTTTGGCCTTGGATAACAGGTCTGCAGCACGCCGCACCGACTCCGTAGAGGCTACGACAGGATCCAGCGGAAAATGCCCAAGACTGGCGCGGCGCCCTGTCTCCACGGCGGGCTCCAAAAGCAAATCAGAGGGCAATAACAAGACAACAGGTCCAGGTCGCCCCGAACAAGCCATCGCGAAAGCCTGATCAACATAATCATCTACACGACTTGCATCGCCGACACGCCGCACCCACTTGGCGACCGGGCTGAACATGCCAATATGATCAAGATCCTGAAAAGCATTTTTGTCATGATGCAGAC
>CAIYWO010000156.1 GCA_903929925.1 uncultured beta proteobacterium
CTGGGAAGACGATGACGACTCAGAATATTGTTCCACCCGTCAAGATTGGCTAGATGCCGTGAGCGTGGCTGATGTGGTGGGCGTTGATATTGAGGCCGTGAATTTTGCGGCCGAATATAAAGACAGGGTGTTTGCGGACTTCTTGCGCGAGTACTCGGCTGGCCGTACCCCAAACCCAGATGTCTTGTGTAACGCAGAGATCAAGTTCAAGGCGTTTCTGGACCATGCCATGTCACTGGGGGCCGATCACATTGCGACCGGTCACTATGCACGTGTCCGCTCAGTTGAAAGCGCGGCAGGACCACGCTTTGAGTTACTCAAGGCCTTGGATCACACCAAGGACCAGAGCTATTTTTTGCATCGTCTAAACCAGGCACAACTATCGCGCACACTTTTTCCGTTGGGTGAGATTCCCAAAAGCGAAGTGCGACGCATCGCTCACGAACTCAAACTGTCGAATGCCGCCAAGAAAGATTCCACTGGGATTTGTTTCATTGGCGAGCGACCCTTTCGCGAGTTTTTAAATCGTTATCTGCCAACCAAGCCCGGTCCGATTTTGACCGAGTCGGGTAAGCAAGTCGGTAAGCACCACGGCTTATCTTTCTACACACTCGGCCAACGCAAGGGTCTAGGAATCGGTGGTGTGAAAGGGCACCAGCATGCAGATGGCACGGGTCCGGTCTGGTATGCCGCGCGCAAGGATCTTGCAAATAATGCGCTGTACGTTGTTGAAGGGCATGACCACCCTTGGTTGTTATCTGATGCGTTGTCTGCGGACCAGGCCAGCTGGGTATCTGGGGTTGCTCCTGCGGCGGGTGGCTACGCAGCAAAGACGCGGTACCGTCAGGCCGATGCACCCTGCGCCTTGAGCGGGGCGACGACAGATGTTTTTTCTTTGAATTTTTCAGACCCGCAGTGGGCTGTGACACCCGGGCAATCCGCGGTGTTGTATGACGGAGATATCTGTTTAGGCGGCGGAATCATCGCCAGCTAGGTGGCGATGCCATCTGCCCGAGAAAACGACTTAACTGACGACCGGAACGGTGTCGATAAAACTCTGGCGCAAGGACAGCTTCGCGTAAAGACGGGCCAGATTTGGTGCATTGTCACGCCAAGAGATCTGGGGGAAGCGGAAGTCTAGGTATCCCAGCAGCACACCTACGGCCACGTCAGCCAGGCTGTAGCCCACGCCCATGCAGTAACTCTGTGTGCCTAGATCATTTTCCATCGCAGCTAGGGCGGCGTGAATCTTGCCGTACTGGCGGTCGATCCACTCTTGGCTTTGTTGTTCAGCAGGGCGCTGCAGCTCTTTCACAATAATGATTGCTGCGTCGAGCGTGCCATCCGCAAGGGCTTCCCAACATTTGACGATCGCGCGTTCTCGACCTGTTTTGGGAATCAGATGGCTAACAGGGGAGAGCGTGTCGAGATATTCCACGATCACACGCGAGTCGTAAAGGGGCGTGTCGTCGTCGTTGATCAGGCAGGGTACTTTGCCAAGCGGGTTGTACTGCGCTGCTTTGGTATCGGGGGCCCAAACATTCTCTAATTGCAGTTCATAGTCGAGCTTTTTGTCAGCCATCACAATGCGTACTTTGCGAACGTAGGGACTTGTGAGGGAGGCAATAAGTTTCATGTAACCGACAGAACTAAGAGTAACTAGATTGCTGTTTGGGTGTTCGCCCAAGACAGTCCGACAAAACAATACCCCGCTAAAAAGGGGAATACCTCGAGTGTATCCGCTCGCATCCCTTATTAGTCGGAGGCGTGGGAGTGATAAACTTCTTTGCATCCATTGTGTTGTTTTTTTGTCGCATACCCTACCTATGAAAACGAATCCATCTCTGAGCGCATTGAACGCCGTTTCGCCGCTTGACGGGCGCTATGCCTCGCGTTGTGACGGTCTGCGGCCACTTTTGTCCGAAGCAGGCTTCATGGCGCATCGCGTCGAGGTGGAAATCGCTTGGCTGATAGGGCTGTCCGAGGCCGGTTTGGCTGAGCTGCCCGCTTTCAGCGCGGGCGCACGTGCCAAGCTGTTGGGCCTGGTGTCGAATTTTTCAGAAGCCGATGCCGAGCGGATCAAGGACATTGAAAAAACGACCAACCATGACGTCAAGGCCGTTGAATACTGGCTAAAAGAGAAGGTTGCAGGTGATGTCGAGCTCGAGCGGGCAGGTGAGTTCATTCACTTTGCCTGTACCTCAGAGGACATCAATAACACCTCGCATGCCTTGATGCTAGGTCGCGCTCGGGACACCGTCGTGTTGCCACAGCTGCAAAAGGTCTATGCGGCGGTGCAGCATATCGCGAAGACGCAGGCGGCTCAGCCCATGCTCTCGCGCACGCACGGTCAGCCAGCAACACCTACGACTTTAGGCAAAGAGTTTGCCAACGTCGCAGCGCGGTTGCGTGATGCGATCGCCAATATCGAAGCCGTTGTGCCACTCGCCAAGATGAACGGTGCGACAGGTAACTACAACGCGCACGTCTCCGCTTACCCAGAAATCGATTGGCCTGCGTTCAGTGGACGCGTGCTCAAGCAATTAGGGCTGAAGCAAAACGCCCACACGATTCAAATCGAACCGCATGACTGGATGGCAGCGTTGTTCGATGCCATCGCACGCACCAACACGATTTTGATCGACTTGAATCGCGACATCTGGGGCTATATCGCGTTGGGTTATTTCAAACAGCGCCTCAAAGACGGCGAGGTAGGGTCGTCGACCATGCCTCACAAAGTGAACCCGATTGATTTTGAGAACTCAGAGGGCAACCTCGGCATGGCCAACGCGATGCTGCGGCATTTGTCTGAGAAGCTACCGATCTCGCGCTGGCAGCGCGACCTCACGGACTCGACTGTACTGCGCAACTTGGGCGTCGCTCTCGGTTACTGCCTGGTTTCTTACGATGCTTGCTTGCGTGGTTTGGGCAAGCTTGAAGTCAATGCGTCTGCGATTGATGCCGATCTGGATAACTGCTGGGAAATCTTGGCCGAGCCCATTCAGACAGTCATGCGTCGTTACGGCTTGCCCCAACCCTATGAGCAACTCAAGGCGCTCACACGTGGCAAGGGTATTACGCAAGAGGCTTTACGAGAGTTTATTAGTGGTTTGGCGTTGCCCGCCGACGCGAAGGCTCGTATGCTTGCACTGACACCTCGCAGTTACATCGGCTTGGCCCAGCAATTGGCCGTCGTCGTTTAAAGAAGTTACCCCTAAACTAATCGCAATCTTCCCTTCCGGAGTCGCATCATGAAAAAACTTTCGCTCGTATTGGTAGCAACAGTTGTCTGTGCACCGCTTTGGATGAGTTCGGCGCATGCTCAATTCGCTAAAGCTGAAGATGCCATCAAGTACCGCCAGTCAGCGTTATCCATGTTGGGCACACACATGGGGCGACTACAGCCCGTGCTGAAAGGCCAAGTAGCTTTTGATGCTGCTGCGGTGAAGGCGAACGTTGCCGTGATTCAAACCCTCTCGACCTTGCCCTGGTCTGCTTTCGGTGCCGGCACGCAAGGGACAAGCAGCGCCAAGCCCGAGATCTGGTCAGACGCTGCCGGTTTTAAGGCTGCGCAGCAAAAGTTTGAAGCTGCCGTTGTGCAGTTGTCTGCGGCCGCTGACTCAGGTGATTTGAACAAGTTGCGCTCGGCAGCGGGTGACGTTGGCGCAAGTTGCAAGGCTTGCCACGATTCTTATCGCGCGAAAAAGTAATTCTCTAAAGTAGAGCCGCATTAAAAACCCCGTCGTTCAACGCTGAACGGCGGGGTTTTTCTTTTGACTTGATTGAGCTCTTTAGCTCAACAAGAATGGCAATACTGTTTGGACATATTGCTCTGGGATTTCGGTTGGCGGGATATGCGCGCAGGGTAGTGTGACGAGCTTGCTACCTTTGATACGCTCAACTAAAGCTTGGCCCCGCGCAAGCGGTGTCGA
>CAIYWO010000157.1 GCA_903929925.1 uncultured beta proteobacterium
CACTTTGTGTATTCAGACTGGATGAAGTTCTTGAAGTAATCCGCAGAGCCGCCAACGGGGTCAGCGCCTTCGCTAATGAAACGGGCCTCAAGGCTAACCATGGCCTGGTTTACGCCAGCATTGAGCTTGTCAATGATCGCCTGAGGCGTTCCCCGCGGCGCGAGCATACCGAACCAAGAACCAGCGGCGTAGTCTGGGATACCATTTTCTGCGACGGTCGGCACATCGGGCATCGAGCGCGAACGCTTCGGACTACTGACAGCAATGGCGCGTAATTTACCCGCCTTAATCTGACTAATGACCGATGGAATGGTTGCGAACATAAAGTCGATTCGACTTGAGAGAAGATCGTTTAAGGCTTCAGCACCTTTGTAGGGAATGTGCTGTGCATCCGCACCCAAGGCATCCATCAACATAAAACTCGAGAGGTGAGCGGAAGTGCCAACGCCTGTTGAGCCATAGTTCATCGAACCTTTGGGCTGTGCCTTGAGGTAGGCGACAAACTCTTTAAAGTTGTTGACCGGAAGTTTTGGACTGACAACCAATACGTTTGGTACGTCCGCAATCAAAATAACTGGAACAAGTTCGGTTAAAGGATCGTACCGAAGGTCTTTGTAGAGCGTTGGGTTAATGGCCATCGGCCCAACTGATGCGACGGTCAGTGTGTAGCCGTCTGCTGGAGCCTTCGCAACCATTTCATTGCCAATGTTGCCACCCGAGCCAGGCTTGTTCTCAATGACGAAGCTTTGCTTAAATTGTTCTGCGAGTAGATTGCTAACGCTGCGCGCAATGATGTCAGTTGTACCCCCTGCCGTAAACGATACGACAACTTTGACAGGCTTTGTTGGGTAGTCGGTTGCGGACTGGGCGTGTGCGGTGCGCAAGCCACTGATACCGAGCGCGACTGCACCAAGCGAGAAGGAAACTTGGCGACGCTTTAGCGAAGAGGGGTTGTCGTTCGAATTCATGTGCGGTATTCCAGAAATATCAAAAGTGAAGGTATTACTCAACTTTAAGTTTGCCTGCTGTGGCAAGTTCTGAAGCAATTGCGTCCTCGCGTTTGAGCAGAACACTGAAAGCGTTTGTAGGTCCAGGGCGCGCAATGCTTGCAACGTTAAGCAATTGCTCTTTGACAGCAGGGTCTTGTAAAACTTTAAAAAGTGCTTCCCCGAGTTGCTTGACTGTTGCCTCTGGAGTTTTCGCAGGAGCCAAAAGACCGAGTGTTGTGCTGATGTCCAATGTGGGCAGACCTACCTCTTTGGTGCTGGGGGTGTCAGGCAAGAGTGGATCGCGCTCTGGCGCGAGCACACTTATTGCCGTCATCCGACCGCCTTTTCTGTGCGCAACCGAGCTCGAAAGTTGATCAACCATGGCATCGATCTGGCCGCCTAACAAATCAATAATAGCGGGACCCGAGCCTTTATATGTCACCACGTTCAAGTCTAATTTCGCAATGGATTGCAGCTGCATAATCGCGACATGATTCGTGGTGCCAATTCCCGAGTTGCCGATATTTACTTTGCCAGGATTGGCGCGCGCGTAGGCGAGAAAGCTCGCCATGTCCTTAAACTTCGGGTTACCCGCTCTCGTTGTAAACACGAGTGCGGTTGATGAGATCAGACCAATACTTTCAAAACTATTGATCGTGTAGGTGGTGGACACCATCTTTGGCACGATCACGAGCGGGTTTGGTGTGGTGATTAACAGCGTGCTGCCATCAGGTTGCGCGCGTGCAACCTCTGCTGCGGCGACCGACCCACCACCACCTGGACGATTTTGTACAACGATGGTTTGCCCGAGCTGTTTTGATAGGGCGGGCGCGATGATGCGCGCGACGATATCAATATTGCCGCCAGCCGCGAACGGCACAAGCATGGTGATAGGCTTGGCGGATGTTTGTGCCATTGCGGGCGCGAAAGCCGTGAGCGCACTGACGGCGATTGCTTGTAGGGTTAGTCGACGCAGCATGTTGTTCCTTTTTCTGTTTTAGTTGCGGTAGGAAGTGTCGGTACGATCAAGCTTGCGTAAGAGTGCTGTCCACTCCATCACGCCGTAAGGACGACGGGTGCCTGGCTGATAGTTGTTCCAGGTTTCATCGAGCACCTTCTGTGAGACTTTCGAAAGAGGTGTGTTGCAGGACATCGCGCCGATTTGTGCGCGGCAGGAAAGCTCTAAGCGATGCATCCAGTTAAAGGCTTCACCAATAGTGCGACCAACTGTCAGCGCACCGTGGTTGCGCAGAATCATGGCCTCACTGTTGCCGAGGTCACGTACCAGCGACTCCTGTTCGGTTTCGTCTAGCACTACGCCCTCGTAGTTGTGATAACTAATTTTGAGAAACCGCATGGCAGTTTGCGTGAGCGGAAGCAAACCACACTCTAGAGACGAGACCGCCATGGAGGCCCAGCTATGTGTGTGAATCACACAGCCGACATCAGGGCGGCCGTGATGGACCGCGCTGTGAATCACAGACCCTGCTTTGTTTACACCGTAGTTCAGATCGCCGAAGTCAGGCTTGCTCAAAACATTGCCGTGATGGTCAACCTTAATGAGACTAGACGCCGTGATTTCCTCGTACATCATGCCATAGGCATTAATAAGATAAGTACCTTCCTCGCCAGGGATGCGAGCCGAGATGTGGTTGGCGATCATGTCGGCCATGCCATACATCTCTACTAAGCGGTAACAGGCAGCTAGATTGACCCGTGTCTCCCACTCCGCATCGGAGACCTTGCCTTTTAGCGACGGAATATTCAGAACGCCCTCTTTCGACATGATTGCTTGCCCCTTTTTGTTTTGGTGTTTATGCTTAGGCCGCATTTGGCCTTGTGTACTTGAACCGGATAATATCGGTAGAACGCTTATTGTGCCGTAAATTAATCCTAAGAGCCCCGAGATTCCCGATGAAAAAAACACCTTTAATACTCCTTTGCGGCGTGGTGTTCGTCAACCTCGCGGGCTGCCCCAGTGCGGTGTATTACCACCGGGACCCTGCCCGCCAGATTGTGGTGTTGGATAAGCGCGAGGTGAGCGTTGTGCCCCTGGGCAACGGGCGTTGGGAAGCGTATGGCGGCAAACAGGGCGGATCGTCAGCCGAAGATCTGGAAAAACAAAAGGCCCGGCAAGTTGAAGCGATCGAAAAGGTGACGGCGTGTCGAGTGACTGCTACTGAGTTTCCGCCCCAGAACAATGAGCGCCGCCTATTAATTCAGGCGACGGTGGTGTGTGACCCGCCGACCAGGCGTTAAGGCTTTCCTATACCTGTCTTAGCCTCTACCATCCGTGCCATGTGCGCCGCGGTCGGTGAGGATGTTTCGCTGGCAAGCCCTTCAGCGGCGCCAAGGCGATCCCGATCCTCGCGATTTTGACTGATTTTCCATTTAGCCTGCACCCGCGTCACAGATAGCTCAATGGCCACGATTGCTTCGAGCATCTTGTCAAGGTAGCCCGCTGGCGCATCCAAGACTTGCCATGGCGCTTTGCGACCTGCCTCCATGGCAGCAGTCAGTTGGTCTACGACCTCCAGCTTGGTTTGGGGATCGTGAGAGATAGAGAGTTTGCCGTAAAGGTGTGCCACCGCGTAGTTGTAGGTTGGCACCACTTCATGGTGGACTTGCTTGGAGGGATACCAGTTTGGTGAAATATAGGCGCTAGGGCCTTGAAAAATCACCATAGTCTCTGCGTCAGTTGATGCGCGTTGCCAAACAGGATTGTTTTTTGCGACATGCCCAATGAGTCTGGCGCCAGACGCTAAGTCTCCACTTAAGAGAAACGGGATGTGGTCTGCCTCGAGAGAGCCGCCCTGTGAAGTGACAAGGACGCCCAGTGGAAAGTGTGCAATCAGCTCTGACACGACGCTCAGATCGCCTTGCTCAAAATGTTTTGGGTTGTACACGTCAGAACTCCAAAAAGCGTTTCGCTGACCTAGTAAATCAGTGTATATATCTTACCGTGTGTCTAAATTGCTTCAACAGGATCAACTATGTCAAAGCTTCCACTTGGTTTGTTTGCCGCCACCCGTGCGATTGCCGCAGGTACGTTGGCGCCTCAGGATTATGTCAAACAGTGCTATGCGCGCGCTGAAGAAACCGAACCGTGGTTACGCGCATTTGTTTCGCGTAACGCACTAGAAGATCTCTTGGCCCAAACCGGAGATGGCGAGTGGGCAGGTATACCAGTTGGTGTGAAGGATTTAGTTGCGACGCAGGATTTGCCGACAACCAATGGTTCACCGATCTACGCAGATCAGATGTTAGGCCAGGATGCGCCGATCGTGGCGAAGATCAGGCAGCTTGGCGGGTTGGTCTTTGGCAAAACCGTGACGACAGAATTTGCCTTTCGCCAGCCTGGCCCAACGGTGAATTTTTGGAACCGCGGTCATACGCCAGGGGGCTCCTCCAGCGGTTCCGCGTCGGCTGTGGCGGCCGGTGTCGTGCCAATTGCGCTAGGTACCCAGACCGTCGGGTCGGTGATCCGTCCAGCCGCGTTTTGTGGCGTGGTCGGACTCAAAGCTAGCTATGGCGCAATTCCGCGTACGGGGGTTTTTCCCTTGTCCGGTTCGTTGGATCATGTAGGATTTTTGGCGCGTTCAGTCAATGACGTTGCCTATGCGTTCAATACATTGCGGAATCGTTCAGTCGGTGAGCCGGATGCGATAGTGTTGCCGGCTGTGCCGATGGATGCGCAGACGGGCATCGCTCCTAGCGCAGCGCCAAGGCTAGCGTGGCTTAAGACGCCTCATGATGCGCTTGTGACCCCTGAACAAAAAGAAGCGATGGCGCAGTCGGTTGCGGC
>CAIYWO010000158.1 GCA_903929925.1 uncultured beta proteobacterium
AATATCCGCCATAGATCGAAGCCAGTCCAACCGGCAGCCAGGACAATTTTTCCAGTTTCGAGCTGTGACCTTCTCCCATCCGTTTTATCAACCACGCGCGAACAGGGTCTTGAATAGCGAGCAAGCCCGATGCAAGTAAAATTAAATATGGCACGAGATCCTTGAACAACTTTTCGCCTGTTTGCAGAAGAAGAAATCCGCCAAGCACGCCGCCGACAATACTGGCAGGGACAATGATCCACAAGCGATTCTTTTGCCCTTGCAGGTCTTTCATTTGAGCAAGCGTGCCGCCGAAATAGCCGGGGCAGAGCGCCACGGTGTTGGTCACATTCGCGGCCACAGCGGGGATGCCTAAAAAGGTCAGAACGGGAAAAGTGATCAGAGTCCCGCCGCCTGCCAGGGCGTTGATCCCGCCCGCGGCAAGAGCGGCCAGTCCTGCAAAAACAAAGTCCAAAATGCTGAGATCCATGTTCGGTTCCTTAATTGATTTGGGATGAAACAGTGGCTAGTATAGCATCAATGTTTTTCCGCAAACGAGTTCGTAAAACGCCTTATAATTTCATTCCATGACCACATACTTCATCACTGGCGGACTCGGCTTCCTCGGGCAATACATTGTGCAGGCTATCCATGCGCACGACCCGCAGGGAGAACTGCGGGTTTTGGTCCGCACGAAACGCAAGACGATTTTGGAAATTGAAAAACTAGATCGAATCAGGTGGGTACACGGCGAGTTGACCCGGCCTGAATCCTATGCGGAACAACTCAAAGGCGTGGACACGGTCATTCATAACGCGGCGATGATTTCCTTCAAAAAAGCCGATGCGCAAAAGGTCTATGCCGCGAACGTGATCGGCACACACAATCTGGCGCAGGCCGCGCATGCTGCGGGCTGTAAAAACTTTATCTTTATCAGTTCCATTTCGGCTGTTGAGTTTCGTCCGCCGCAAATCACTGATGAAGTGATGATCCCGGACATTGAATCCAAACGCCAAGATGATCTATATGGTTACACCAAATTGTTGAGCGAGAACGAATTAAAAGAAATGTCGGGCGATATGCGCGTCATCATTCTTAACCCAAGCGTGATCCTCGGGCCCGGATCGGAGCGTGTGGAAACCGTCACCAACGCTGTCCGCAAAATGCCTTTTCTGCCGATGATGGACTATGTCAACGCTTTTGTGGATGTGCGCGATGTGGCACACGCGGTCACTCTTGCGCTGACAAAGGGTCGCAGCGGCGAAAGGTATTTTGTCTCGTCCCATAATGCGCGCATGCTTGAGTTCACGCGCGAGATCGTCAAACATATCAAAAAGGATCTGCGAGTGGTTGTGTTGTCGCCATTCGGTCTGAGTCTCATGGATGGATTTGTGTCCCTGCTGGATCTTCTGCACCTCAATCCCGGCGTGCGCCGCCCATCGCAGATGAACATCGACAAACCCTGTTCCTATGAAAAAATTAAACGCGAAATGAACTGGGAGCCGACTTATTCGCTTGAACAATCAATTGCCGATTCGATCACATCGGTCAACGCTTGACTCTCCCCGCCCTCGCTCGTATAATCCCAACCATTCAGAAGTAGTAAGTGAAAAACACCTGATAGAGAAGGATGTGATTGGTGGAAGCATCCGCAGGAAATCATCACCGAAGTCATCTGATAATTCTGCCGAAGAAATCTTCGCTATTCTTATGGTTGGGAATACACGAAGAACAGTCGAAGCTACTGGTGCCAACGCTACATCCTCGAGATCACATGCGGTTATGCAAATCACTTGCGAATACACAGATAAGCACTCAGGCATTTAAGGACAAGTTCACGTAGGCAAGCTAAGCCTTATTGATCTCGCCGGATCAGAACGGGCCTCACGCACTAACAATAGAGGTATGCGTATGATCGAAGGCGCAAACATCAACAAATCGCTGTTGGCTTTAGGCAACTGCATCAACGCCCTACATGAAAACCACACTTCAGGCAAAAATAACTACGTTCCATACCGCGACTCAAAACTTACCAGGCTTTTAAAAGACAGTTTGGGTGGTAATTGTCAAACAGTCATGATTGCTAATCTGGGTCCAAGCATCAGACACTTTGAAGACACTCATAACACGCTAAAGTATGCAAACAGAGCTAAGAACATCAAAACAAGCGCACAGAAGAATATCCTAAACGTTGAGTACCATATCAGCTAGTACACCGATATCATAAACAGACTAAAACAAGAGGTACAAGACTTGAAAAGTCAACTGAACTCTTAAGGTGTGAAGCCAGTCGCTGCGAAGGCCCAGCCGAGATTCCCACTCACTACAGTGCCTAGCTCGTCTCATGATTTACCATTTGCCTCTCAGGAGCAGCACAACTCTAAGGCCTTCGATTTGGTAAGAGATCGAGTAGAAGCCCATTTTAGAGAAGAAACGAAAATTAAGAAGTAGATTCATGACATTGACTAAAAGATCCAAAACGCAAGATACTAGATTGAGACCAAACTAAGTGAGATCTAAAGATTATAAGGTTCAGCTTCACCCTCTTCATCTTACCTAAACCCATCTGACTCCAATCTTAAGCGGAAAAATAACATCACCGTAAAAGTCATTTAGGAAGAAATTGAGCAGACGGAGATCAGAATGTCGTCTATGCAGGCACAGTAGGTTGAGTTGTAAGTAAAAGCGTCTGAGGCACAACAACAACGTGTGACCTTAAAACAGGCCTGGCATCTAAATGACCAGGTTCTACCTAGTTAGAGTGAGATTTTGAATTTGATGTTCAAAGAGTCTGTGCTGCAAATCCAAAACATGGATGCGCTACATAAGGTTTAGCAATAGGATCTACAACTAAAGATTAAGGAGAACTAGCAGCTTAGAATTGCCGAGCAGCTGAAGCTAAGGGACGACGTGATTGAGCGAGCTAGACAAGCTGTGTTTGGCAACATTCAGTCCTCAAACTACAAGTCGAGTCTAGATGACCAAAGTAGCCCCATCGCGAGGGAGATGTCTTTGATTTTGAACGATGAGCGGATAATTAACCTAGAGTAAATCATAAAGAATTCAGCCAGTCTTCCACCACTTAAGGCATCGCCAATCAAGCGAAGACAGCAACAGCCCGCAAACTCGATAGTTTTCTAAAATCAAAGACTAGTTACCAATAAGAGAAGCAACAGTAGGTAGTTTAACCTAAACTAAGGTAGCAGCGATGGTCACTAGAACCAACCAGCAAGTGTGGCTAACGAACGAAGTATCCCTCCTTCATCGGGCAAAAACAACCAAGTTGTCCTAAGCAATGGCTAGCAGATAAATATGAATGCAGAGAAGTACCTACCGCCTGGT
>CAIYWO010000159.1 GCA_903929925.1 uncultured beta proteobacterium
GCTCAGACTCGTCGTTAGTCTGTGCAAACGCGATTGTGAACCCGTCGGGCAGTAACCCGCGAACAACATCGCGCGTGGGCTGCGCCATGGGGGTTAAAAAAGCGATGTGTTGCTGCATAAACAAGGTCTTTACTGTGTCAACGAGCCCTGCTCAGGCAATGTGAACTCACCGCGCTCCACGAGCAAGCTCTTGATGTCTTTTTTGACAATTTTTCCGTAGCCCGATTTAGGCATGACATCCCAGAAAAAGAGATGGCGAGGCCACCGGTACTTGGCGCAACGCCCCTCAAGATGGCCCAGTAGTTCTGCTTCAGTCACGGCGGCATACTCTGGACGACGCACGATGACCGCCACACCGATCTCACCCCATTTGGGATCCGGCATGCCAACGATCGCAACCTCGGCAACGCCAGGGTGCGTCAGTAGGACTTCTTCTACTTCCTTGGGGTAGACGTTGGAGCCACCAGAAATATACATATCCGATTCGCGACCCGTTATGTATAGCAGGCCACGATCATCCATTTTTCCGAGGTCGCCCGTGTGGAACCAGCCGCCTCGCAGCGCTTTTTGTGTGGCCTCATCATTACCGTAGTAACCAGCAAAAACAGCTGGTCCTCGCACACAGATCTCACCAACTTCCCCGCGGGGAAGCTCGTGCATCTTGTCATTCAGAATGGCAACTTCCATACCAACGCGCGGGCGCCCGCACGATCCGATATTTGCGTTCGGATCCGTATCGTCGGCGCTATGCATGTTGGGTGGTAAGACAGTGATGTTCCCCGTCACCTCGCCAAGTCCAAAATACTGGACGAGGACTTTGCCCAGTTTTTCTAGGGCGCGCTTTTGATCGGCCCGATACATCGGTGCGCCAGCGTAGATGACAAAGCGTAGTGAGCTATGGTCGTATTGATCCACTGCGGGATGCTCGACCAGCATTTTGATAATTGTCGGGACGGTGAACAAGTTGGTAACTTTGTATCGTTCCACGCATTCCCAAAACATTGCTGGATCGAATTTCTCGCTAGGCATGAGTATGGTGGCAGCACCGCGCGCAACATTGAGTAGAGCGTGGATACCTGCACCATGTGAGAGTGGCGCGACAGCGATAGAGCAGTCGTGTTCATTCGTTCCAGGGATGAGATCCGCTAGATGATTATTCACGACAAAGGCCATTTGACCGTGCGTCAAAATACCTGCTTTAGGTTTCCCAGTGGTGCCAGACGTATAAAAAAACCAAAGGGGATCGTCGTAGGTAACAGTCTCAGTCCATTCGGGTGCGTCAGGTTGTTGCGCAATAAGCGCTTCGTAAGATAGCTCGCCCGCACGCGGTGTACCAATCACAATGACATGCTGTAACGTGCCTGAGGCAGCACGCACCGCATCGGTATGCGCTTCAAATATATCCTCTACAACCATCGCGACCGCACCACTCGAAGCGCCAAGGTATGCGACCTCAGGTGGAGTGAGTCTAAAGTTAGTTGGCACCCAGACGCAGCCGAGTTTAAAGGCCGTCCAGCAGTTCTCAAATGTTTGAAGATTGTTGCGTGACTGCAAAAGAATGCGGTCGCCTTTCTTGATTCCTAGACTGCGCAGTGCCGCAACCATGGCGTTGACGCGCTGATTCAGCTCTGCCCAGGTCCATGTTTTATCGCCTTGAATGAGTGCGTGATGGTTTGGGTAGAGTTGAGCCGTATGGGTAAGCAAACGGCCCAGATTCATCGACTGCGCAGAGTTCACACAGACTCCAAGACGCTTAAGTAGTTAGCGACTGATGCCCCACCCATGTTAAATACAGCACCAGAATTTGCGTTTTTAATCTGCATGTCACCGGCCAGACCGGAGAGTTGCATCGCTGCCATGACGTGTTGTGACACGCCGGTCGCTCCGATCGGATGACCGCGCGACTTCAGGCCGCCCGAAGGATTGACGGGCAGCTTCCCGCTCTTTGTCGTAACGCCATCAAGAATGACGCGAGCGCCTTGCCCCTGCGGTGCCAACCCCATGGCTTCATATTCAAGCATTTCTGCGATGGTGAAGCAGTCGTGTGTTTCGACAAAGTGAAGATCATTTAATGTCATCGACGCATCGTTGAGCCCTTTTTTCCAAGCCAGCGCTGCACCTTCGAAACGCGTTGGGTCACGACGTGACAACGGTAAGAACTCGTTGA
>CAIYWO010000160.1 GCA_903929925.1 uncultured beta proteobacterium
ACGTATGAAGGCAACGCCACAGAAGCGCAGGTCAAGAAGCTGATCCAAACGGTTTGGGCTATTAGCAAGCAGCCTACGCTGGGTCGTGTATTGTCCGATTGATACTGACCAAGACGAATAACTGGAGACAACAAGCATGCGTTTACAAAACAAAGTTGCAATCGTCACAGGTGCGGCAAGCGGCTTCGGCGCAGAGATCGCACGCTACTACGTGCGTGAGGGTGCGAAAGTCGTCATCGCCGATCTGAATGAAGCCGGTGCTCAAAAGGTTGCTGCTGAAATCGGTGCCTCAGCCGTAGCGGTGAAGTGCGATGTCAGCAAACGTGCCGATATTGATCTGGCCGTGAGCACCGCGGTTCAGAAATTTGGTTCCGTCGATATTGTTGTGAACAATGCCGGTTACACCCATAAAAATCAACCGTTTTTGAATGTTGACGAAGCAACCTACGACCGATGCTTCGATGTCAACGTCAAAGCGATTTATCACATGATTAATGCAGTCGTGCCAATGATGCGTGCCAAGAAATCGGGCTGCATCATCAACGTTGGCTCGACGGCTGGCATTCGACCACGTCCTGGCCTGACTTGGTACAACGCGTCCAAAGGTGCTGCGAACCTGTTGTCCAAGTCACTCGCTGTAGAGCTTGCCGGTGACAACATCCGCGTGAATGTGATTTGTCCGGTTATGGGTGACACGGGAATGTTAGGTGACTTTATGGGCATTCCAGATACCCCTGAGAACCGCGCAAAATTTATCTCAACCATCCCAATGGGTCGACTCAGCGTGCCGCGCGACATTGCAAATGCAGCGGTGTTTCTAGCCTCGGAGGAAGCATCCTTTCTGACTGGACTAGAGTTGCCCGTCGATGGCGGCAGGACTATCTAGCTTCAACAACGCATGCAAGGCGGCCTGATTGCACAGGCCAACAAGATCAGCCCTGACGGGCTGATTTTTGTTTTTGCGCCAGTATCGCAATGCCCTCTTCAGCCAAGGCCAACAGCGTATTTAGTTCGTCGCGATCAAAGGTGTGACCTTCGGCCGTGCCCTGCACTTCGACATAACGCCCCGCACCCGTCATGACGATATTCATGTCTGCATCACAACCGGAATCTTCGGGGTAATCCAGATCAAGCACGGCCTGCCCGTCGACCATACCAACCGAAACAGCCGCGACCGAATCAATCAGAGGATTCTGGGTCAATAAGCCCTGCTTCATCAGTCCATCCACCGCGTCGGCAACAGCAACCCAGGCTCCCGTAATACTGGCGCAGCGCGTGCCGCCGTCCGCCTGCAAGACATCGCAATCAATTTGGATGGTGCGCTCGCCGAGTGCCTTCATGTCCATCACCGCACGCAAGCTGCGACCAATCAGACGTTGAATTTCTTGGGTCCGACCCGACTGTTTACCCTTTGCCGCTTCCCTGTCGGAGCGTGTATGGGTCGAGCGCGGCAACATTCCATACTCAGCAGTGACCCAGCCCTGCCCTTGGCCTTTTAGAAACGGAGGCACTTTTTCGAGTACGCTTGCTGTGCACAGTACTTGTGTATTGCCCATACAGATCAACACCGACCCCTCGGCGTAGCGCGTAAAACCACGTTGCATTGAGACGGTTCGTAACGCATTTGCGGCACGACCCGATGGTCTTGGTTGTGCTGGGGTCGTTTGCTTTGGACTGTTAGTTGACACGATGTGCTCTCACAAAAATTCGGATAGTGGATCGACCATGAATCAAAGAAGCCAATCCCGCAGTTTGCAGCGTCACAGTATACGCAGCGCAGCGCGTCATGTCCTGTTGAGTGTTGCCTGTCTGAGCGTCGTCATGACGTTACCAGCGCCGCTCACCGCGCAAACGACGGGCTCTAAGGCCAACCAGGCTGCTATGACCGATACCGCAGTGCTTCGGTATGACGGCTCCTTTGAAATATTTCATCCAGTGGTCTCGAGCGGCGGCATGGTGGCCAGTGAGCACCGCCTTGCAAGCGAAGTCGGCGCGCGCATCCTGCAGCAAGGGGGCAACGCCACAGACGCTGCCGTGGCAATGGGTTTCGCACTCGCCGTGGTTCTGCCCAACGCAGGCAACCTCGGGGGCGGAGGTTTCATGCTCATACGGGATGCTGCGCACGGCAGGACCAGCGCCTTAGACTTTCGCGAAACAGCACCTGCGAGCGCCAGACCCGATCTATTCTTAGACGCACAGGGACAAGTCATCCCAGGTAAATCGACACGCTCGCCTTATGCCGTTGGTGTCCCAGGCTCTGTTGCCGGGCTTATCCAAGCCGCGCGCGACTACGGGAGCTTGCCCTTATCCCAACTTATCGCACCGGCAATTGGGCTAGCCGAAAACGGCTTTACGGTCAGCCCGGTGCTTGAGGAACAATTCAGATCCCATCGCGCCCACCTTATTCGCTGGCCCAGCACACGTGAGGTTTTCTTTAAGCGGAAAGTCGGCGTGTCAGAATGCGCCCTGCAAGATTGCCCTCCAGAGTTACTCGAGACCTATCGCAGAGGTGACACGCTGATCCAAAAGGACCTGGCAAATACGCTACGACTCGTTGCGCAAGCGGGAGCCAATGGTTTTTATACGGGTCCTGTCGCGCAACAAATTGTGACCACCTTGACGAGCGCCTCAGCGCCGTCACCAATGACACTAGAGGATCTAAGCAATTACCGTCCGATCACTCGCCAGCCGGTTCAGGGCACATACCGAGGGCACCAGATTCTCTCAATGCCCGCGCCGAGCTCAGGTGGTGTGCACCTGATTCAAATGTTGAACATACTCGAACGTTACCCACTGGCACGCTACGGGGCCGCGAGTGCACAGACGATACACTTGCTCGCCGAGAGCGCACGACTCGCCTACGCGGATCGCGCTGAGTTCCTGGGCGACCCAGACTTTGTAAAGGTGCCGCAACGTGGGCTGAGCGCCAAACGCTACGCCGACCAAATCGCACAAGGCATCAACGTAGAGAAAGCTACACCCAGCCGGAACGTTCGCCCTGGCCAGCCCTTGCCCTTTGAAAGTGACCAGACCACACACTTCTCTGTCATCGATCACGCAGGTAACGTCGTGAGCTGTACCTACACACTGAACTTAAATTTTGGCTCCGGTATCGTCGCGCGCGGCACCGGCGTATTGTTGAACAACGAGATGGATGACTTCGTCGCGAAGCCTGGGGTACCCAACGCTTTTGGGCTTCTCGGTGGCGACGCCAACGCCGTTGAGGCGGGCAAGCGGCCGCTTAGCTCAATGACGCCTGTCATTGTTGTAAAGGATGGACGCGCCTGGCTCGCAACCGGCTCGCCGGGTGGGTCACGTATCATCACAACAGTACTGCAAAACCTGGTCAATATTATCGACTTCGACATGAACATCGCCCAGGCCATATCCGCACCACGCACGCATCATCAATGGATGCCAGATTACCTGCGTATCGAACGAGGCATCAGTCCTGATACGATCGTGCTTTTGAAACAAATGGGCCATGATGTGCGAATCATGCCAACCATGGGGCGTGTGCAAACCGTGCAGCACACCCAGGGTCGTTTCTTCGGTGCGTCTGACCCGCGCAATCCTGATGGTGCTGCAATAGGCGTAGAGAGAACAAATGATTAAAAGCATGACCGGCTTTGGCACTGCTAAAGCAGAACAACCTTTCGGTGCTGTGACGGTCGAACTCAAAACCGTGAACAGTCGTTACCTGGACGTTCAGTTCAGAATGCCTGATGAATTACGTCTGGCCGAACATCCTCTACGTGAGCGTATTGCAAGCAGCCTAGCGCGTGGCAAGATTGAGATACGTGCAAGCTTTGCCCGCGCAGTAGGTGAACAACAAACAACCCTTGAATCGGCTTTGCTCCAGCGCGTTGCCGAGCAACTCGAACACGTACGTCAGACACTTCCGCAGACACCTACGCCTACACTCACTGAGCTCCTTGCCTGGTCAGCCACGCCACAGCAATCTGTGGAGCCTGAGCGCTGGGCAAAGCTCTGCCTCGAAGCGCTCGAGCCTGCATTGACGCAACTCATTGAGGGACGTCAACGAGAAGGCAGACGCTTAGCCGACGTGATGCTCGTCATCGCAGAGCGGGTGCGAGAGGTGCTGCAGACGGTCCAGGTTCATATGCCCGCGCTGCTTCTTGCGCATCGCGAAAAGCTTGCAGTCAAGCTAAAAGAAGCGCTACAGGCGGCGCATCCCGCAGGCTTCGCGCACATTACCGGTGCTGAGCTCTCGGAACGTATCGCAAGCGAATCAAGTTTGTTCGCCATTCGCATCGATGTCGCAGAAGAGCTCGCCCGACTGACCTCACATCTCACCGAATTGGAGTTCATGTTGGGCCAGGGCAAAACCCCAGTAGCCTCAAAAGGCAATGCTTCAGGCAGCACAGGAAAGCGCCTTGATTTCTTATTTCAGGAAATGAACAGAGAAGCCAATACGCTGGGATCTAAAGCAGGAAGCATGGAGATGACGCAAGCGGCTATCGAGTTGAAACTCCTGATCGAGCAAATGCGCGAACAGGCGATGAATATCGAATAGCCGCTTTGCAATCACGCGCGAGCGTACACCTTACCCGCGTCCAACGAAGGGCATCGTGGTTGCCATGATCGTGACGAACTGTACGTTTGTTTCGAGCGGATAGCTGACGATCTGTGCAACCATTTGTGCCACATGGTTAACGTCCATGCGTGGTTCAACGCGGGTGGTGCCATCGGGCTGCGGTACACCTTTGGTCATACGTTCCGTCATTGGCGTGGCCGCATTACCAATATCGATCTGTGTACAAGCGATGTTGTAGTGACGTGTGTCAAGCGAAATAGACTTCGTTAACCCGGTCACGGCGTGCTTGGTCGACGTGTAACCAATCGAAAATGGTCGCGGCGCATGAGCCGAAATCGAACCGTTATTGATGATGCGTCCACCCTGTGGCTTTTGGTCTTTCATGATGCGGATCGCTGCTTGCGCGCACAAGAACATACCAGTCAAATTGATATTGACGATATCTTTCCAAATGTCTACAGGCAGATCTTCGATTGGCACTGGAGGGCCGCCACGGCCTGCGTTATTGAACAAGACATCCAGTCGACCAAACCGCTTGGTGACCTCAGCAAACAGTGCCTTGACCGATGCTTCATCGCTGACATCTGTGACCATGGGATGCAGGCGTGCACTATGCGCACCGCCGAGACTGCGCGTCTCTTCAAGCGCGTCTGCACGACGCCCAGCGAGCAAAACTTCGTACCCTGCTGCTGCCAACGCATGTGACACAGCACGACCAATTCCGGAACCTGCTCCGGTGACTACGGCAACCTTCAGGTCAGACATTTTTTTCCCTTTTTATAAAAATAGAGGTTTAGTTTCGTAATTAAAACAACTGTTGTTAACGCTAGGCCTTTGCCGCACCGAGTTCAATAGGAGCGTCAGGTTGCGCACTCCACTCACTCCAGGAGCCGCCATACAGCGCAGCACCACTCAAACCGGCAAGTTCCATCGCGAGCAGCAGATGGCAAGCAGACACGCCGGATCCACAACTTGCCACGACCTCTGTAGGGTTGCGATCTCCGATTAGGCGTGCAAATTCGGCACGCAAGACGTCAGGCGATTTAAGCTTCCAATCTGCATCCAAATTATCTTTTGAGGGACGGCTCAACGACCCGGGTATATGCCCTGCTTTGGGATCCAGCGTTTCGTTCATTCCTTGGAAGCGATCACCAGGACGACCATCGATGATCAAGCGGTCACTGCGCCCCAAGCCGGCACGCATGTTTGCCACATCTACAGCCTTAGTCAACGCTACACCTTGCTTGAAGTTTCCACGCAGACGCGCCGCAGGTTTAGCCGGTGTGAGCTCAAAGCCGGCCTTGGTCCAGGCATCGATCGTGCCATCAAGTACAACAACCTTCGCGTGCCCCACCCAACGTGCAAGCCACCACAAACGTGCTGCGTAGGATCCCCCCGGGGCATCGTAGGCCACAATCAGTGTGTCGCCGTTGACACCTAAGGCGGCTAGCTGCTCAGCAAACACGCGCTGCTCGGGTAGTGGATGCCGACCATTTGAGCCATTTTTCTCGCCGCTCAGCACCCGTCCCAAATCGACAAAGACTGCGCCCGGAATATGGGAGGCCTCGTAGGCACGGCGTCCTAACTCGGAATCCACCAGGTCGTAGCGGCAATCACAAACGAGAACCGAGGCTGGATCACTAGAAAGCAGTTGGTGCAGTGCTTGTGCGGTGATGAGATGCTGGCTGCTCATAGAAGGGGCTATCCTTAATCAATGTAAATACTGCGGACACAGGCGTCGATTCTAGCGACTCTGCTATGCTTTTGCTTTGTCCTATTTTGCCATTGTCACCCATGTCCTCGGTCGCCGGAAACGTTTTTATGGTCGTGGCGCCTAGCGGCGCTGGAAAATCCAGCCTGGTCAACGCCTTGTTAGACCAAGACAACTCACTTTGGCTGTCCGTCTCTTGCACCACCCGTGCACCCCGAGCCGGTGAACAGCACGGCAAGGACTATCGTTTTGTGTCACACGCTGAATTTGATGCGCTGCGCCATAATGACCAGTTGCTCGAGTGGGCCGAAGTGCATGGCAATTATTACGGTACACCCCGGGACCATATCGATGCGGCACTTGCGCGGGGACAGGACGTCCTGCTTGAAATCGACTGGCAAGGCGCCAGACAAGTCAAAAAGCTATACCCTGACTCCACAGGCATCTTCATTTTGCCCCCGTCGATCGAAACACTTCGCCAGCGCCTGACCGCCAGAGGCCAAGATAGTCTTGAGGTAATCGAGCGCCGTATTCAAGCTGCCGCCGATGAGATTTCACATGCGCCCGAGTTCGAATATGTTATTATTAATCAAGACTTTAGCTTAGCGTTAGCGCAGCTTGGTGAAATCATCCGGACAAATCGTTTGCGTTACGATTCGCAACAGGTTCGGCACGCTGCGTTATTTCAACAACTGAATTTGGCGCAAAGCACGTAAGCACGAAGTCAAACCCGCTGTACACCTTTTTAAAACAGGAATTCCATGGCCCGCATCACTGTTGACGATTGCCTCGAGCACATCCCTAATCGCTTCAAACTCACGCTGGCTGCTACGTATCGCGCACGTGAGCTTGCGCAGGGTCATGCCGCCCGTCTTGAATCGAAAGACAAGCCCACCGTGACGGCCCTGCGCGAGATCTCGGCTGGACTGACCGGCATTGAAATGCTCCGCAAGGTTCCAACCTAAGCCAGAAGAGCATGGCCTTTCCCGGCTTACGATATGCGTCATCCGGGTTATTGGCCGCCCTACGGGTCGGCTCACGCCTGACCCGTAGAAATGATTCTGACATTGCACTAGGTACCGTATCAGGCGCCGCTACACCAGTAGGAACCTCCAGCGAGCCCGCGATCGCCTCGATGGCTTCGCTCCAAGCGCTGCTCGATGGTTATTTAGATCCTAAAGAGATCGCTCTGGTTCGTGATGCGTACCGCTTCGCGGATCAGGCTCACCTCGGGCAGTTTCGCTCCAGTGGATCACCCTACATCAGTCATCCGATTTCGGTTGCAGAAATCTGCGCAGGCTGGAAGCTTGACGTCAATGCCATCCGTGCTGCGTTACTGCACGACGTCATGGAAGACCAGGGAATTTCTAAACAGGAATTGCTCGAGAAGTTCGGCGATGAAGTCGCTGAGCTTGTGGACGGCCTGTCTAAACTTGATCGCCTCGAATTCGCAAGTAAAGCACAGCAGCAGGCAGAAAGCTTTCGCAAGATGCTACTCGCCATGGCGCGTGATATACGCGTCATCCTGATCAAGTTGGCCGATCGCCTGCACAACATGCGCACGCTTGATGCGGTTTCGCCAGAAAAGCGCAGACGAATCGCACGCGAAACGCTTGATATCTATGCACCCATCGCACACCGCTTAGGTCTGAATGCGTTGTATCGTGAGTTACAAGATCTTTGTTTCATGGCGATCTTTCCAAATCGCTATCATGTG
>CAIYWO010000161.1 GCA_903929925.1 uncultured beta proteobacterium
AGCACTCATTGGCGCCTACGCCGCTGCACAGCTCGCCGGCGAACATGCGGGCAGCTATGACGCGGTGGTGGTCGCAGCCTTTGGCGACCCGGGTCTCGCTGGTCTTAAAGAAGTACTGCCCTGTCCTGTTGTTGGGCTGACACAAGCCGCGCTTGCGAGTGCCTGCTTGCTCGGCAACCGTATCTCGATCGTCGCAATCTCGCGCCGCATCCGTGCTTGGTACCAAGAAACCGTCGATTCCTATGGCTTAGGAAGCCGGCTCGTCAGTATCCGTAGCCTGGACGAACCCCTCCCCAACATTGGGTCGGTTCAAGAAGACAAAGCGGCTAGCCTTCTCGCCACAGCGAATCTTTGCGTGAGTGAAGACGGTGCTGATGTGATTATTTTGGCGGGAGCCCCACTCGCAGGCCTTGCGCGCAGCTTGTCTGGCAAATTGCCCGTACCTGTTGTGGATGGGGTGTCGAGTGCTGTGCGCCATGCCGAAACACTCATTCGTCTAAATGCCGGTCAAACGACTACGGGAAGCTTTTCTCCTCCTCCACAAAAACCAAATGCAGGTCTTCCAACCTCGATCGAAACTTTGCTCTCAAATGGGCACCAACGACTCCAAGCCAACTTAAAGGACGCATCATGAACAGCAAACCTACCGCCGTTACCCGTCTAGCCACTGCATTAGCCGCAGTGCTATTGTCGGCTACTTGCCTACAAGCGACCGCACAAGAGAAGTTGCAGATTGCTGGCAACTTTGCAACATCCCACCCAAGCAGCGTCGCTGTTGAAAAAATATTCAAAGCTGAAGTTGCGCGTCTGACAAACAACACGCTTCAGGTCGATGTATTCCCAGCGATGCAGCTCGGTGGTGCCAAGGAGAACGTCGATGGCGTACGTGCCGGAACCCTAGGTTTGACCTGGGTTGGCGCGGCATTCATGTCACGTATTGCACCTGAGATTGAAGCAGTCAGCCTTCCCTTCGTATTCAAGAATCGTGAGTCCGCCTACCGTGTCATCGATGGACCTGTCGGTAAGGCAATCGATCAAAAACTGCTGGACAAAGGCTTTGTCGTGCTGGGTTGGATGGAGCTCGGCATGCGTCATGTCACCAACAGCAAAGGCCCGATCAAGAGTGTCGAGGACTTGAAAGGCATGAAAATCCGCATGCAACCAAACGAAACACACCTTGCTTCATTTAGAGCGTTGGGTGCCAATCCGGTCGCGATGGATGTAAAGGAACTCTATTCAGCTCTCGAGCAGAAAGTTGTCGATGGGCAAGAGAACCCCTACACAGTGATTGATGCCAATCGCTTTGCTGAGGTGCAAAAGTACCTTTCAAACTCATCGCACTTCTTTGACTTTATTGTTGTGGTCGCCAGCAAGCGGGTCTTCGACAAGATGACTCCTGCAAATCAGAAGGCCGTTAGACAGGCGATGGCAACAACAGTTGAGTACCAACGCAAGCTTGCCGCCCAAGATGAGCAGAAGTCACTTGCAAATTTAAAGACCAAGATGACGTACACCGAAATCCCGGCAGAAACCTTTGAGCAGATGCGTAAGCTGACAGCCCCAGTGGTTGAGAGCGTCAAGAAGCGTGCAGGTGCTGACTTGGTCAATCAAGTGCTGGCAGAGACCTCAAAATAATAAATAGTTACAACGGACCACGATGATGAGCGCAATCCCCATTCCCTACGATACGAGCACACTGCTTGGAAAACTCTTTCGAGGGATGGATTTCATCCTCATCTCAGCTGTTGTAACTATTTTTTCTTTTATGGTGGGCATCGTTTCCGCCCAGGTTGCTTTACGGTACGGCCTGAACATGTCGATCGACTGGGCCGATGAGTCTGGGCGCTTGGCCTTTGTCTGGGTCGTCTTTCTCTCAATTCCCCTTGCGGCAGCGCAAGGGGCCCATATTGG
>CAIYWO010000162.1 GCA_903929925.1 uncultured beta proteobacterium
GCGCACATAATAGGTATAATGCGCTGTAAGCTTTATCGATTGTTCTGGCGGCTTGCCGGGCTTACGCCCCAAGCCGCTTTTGTTTGGGTATTCGTTTTATGAAAGGCAATTGGTTGCTGCCCGAAAGTCTGGCTGATATGTTGCCAGCCGAGGCACGACGCATCGAAGACCTGCGACGCATACTACTTGACTCGTTCCGTACCTACGGCTTCGAGCTGGTTGCTCCGCCTTTGGTCGAATACATAGAGTCGCTGCTCTCCGGTACGGGCAGCGATCTGAATCTGCGCACCAGTAAGTTGGTGGATCAGTTATCTGGTCGCACCCTGGGGATTCGTGCAGACATGACCCCCCAAGTCACTCGCATCGATGCACACTTGCTTAATCGCGCGGGTGTGACGCGCTTGTGTTACTGCGGCCCGGTATTGCATGCGCGACCTGCAGGCTTGCTCGCAAACCGTGAGCTTCTCCAGATCGGTGCCGAGATCTACGGCCACGCTGGATTTGAGGCCGATCTCGAAATCATTCATCTGGCGCTTGATAGCGTGCGTTTGGCTGGTGTGCAGGATATTCGTCTTGACCTCTGTCACGCCGGCTTGGTGCGAAGCTTGATTGAGACGGATCCTGCGGCGGTCTCTCGTGCAGACGAGATCATGGCTTTGCTGCGCGACAAAGATCTGCCTGGTTTGACGCAACTGGGGGCGGGCAATGATGCTTTATTACCCGCAACGGTGAGTGCCTTGGTGCGTTTGCCCCAGCTATATGGCGATTTAACGGTGCTCGAGCGCGCGCGTAAAGAGCTGCCGAGCTTGCCAGGTGTTGTGGCAGCGCTTGACACACTAGAGCACCTTTTGGGTGCTCTCGATGATATCTCTGTCGGCATTGATTTGGCTGACGTCGGGACCTATGGCTATCACTCAGGTGTTACGTTTTCTGTTTATGCACAAGGCTGGCACGACGCACTCGTGCAAGGTGGTCGCTACGATGATGTAAGCCGTGCGTTCGGGCGTGCGCGTCCCGCTACCGGCTTCAGTCTCGATTTGCGCAAGCTTGTCGATGGCCTGCTGCCAGCACGTCCAGCACCAGCGATTCGTGCACCCTCCGGGCAAGAGGCAGCCTTACGACAGGCTATCCACGCACTGCGTCAGAGCGGCAATATTGTGGTTCAGGTTTTTCCTGGCGAGGTCGCCACGCATGACGAGTTTTCTTTTGATCGCGAGCTCGTTTTGCGCGATGGTCAATGGGTTGTACAACAGGTTTTATAGGCCCCGAGGCAATTTACTGCTCAGTTTTGCGGTGATCCCCGGTGAGAACGTTTGTTCAAAACTTAACTGATTTTTCTTTGTGATATGAGCAAGAACATCGTAGTGATCGGCACTCAATGGGGTGACGAAGGTAAGGGCAAAATTGTTGACTGGTTGGCTGAGTCAGCGCACGGAGTCGTGCGCTTTCAAGGTGGTCACAATGCCGGGCATACGCTTTGGGTGAACGGCAAGAAAACAATCTTGCGCCTGATCCCCTCGGGCATTATGCACCCCTCGGTCACCTGCTACATCGGTAACGGTGTGGTGTTGTCGCCCGAGGCACTTCTTAAAGAAATATCAGAGCTCGAAGCAGCCGGCTTGGATGTTCGGTCACGCTTAAAGATTTCGGAAGCGTGTCCGTTGATTCTGCCTTATCACGTTGCCTTGGATCAGGCGCGTGAGGCGCGTCGTGGTGATGCGAAGATCGGCACGACAGGCCGCGGCATCGGTCCGGCCTACGAAGATAAAGTCGCTCGACGTGCGTTGCGGGTCCAAGACCTGTTTGATCCAGTCGGGTTCCGAGCAAAAGTCGAAGAAGTGCTCGACTTACACAATTTTGTCCTGACTCAGTATCTCGGCGCGCAGGCTGTGTCGATTGACGAGGTCGTGGATCAAGCGATGGCGTTGGCTCCAGCGATCGCGCCGATGGTGGCGGATGTCAGCAGTGCTTTGTTCGCGGTGCAACAGGCCGGCAAGAACCTACTGTTTGAGGGTGCGCAGGGTGCTTTGCTCGACGTAGATCACGGTACCTATCCCTACGTTACCAGCAGTAACTGTATTGCAGGTGCAGCTGCCGCAGGTGCGGGCGTTGGTCCTCAAACCTTGAACTATGTACTCGGTATCACCAAGGCTTACGCAACACGTGTGGGTTCTGGTCCTTTTCCGACCGAATTGTTAGACGAGACAGGTGCGCGTCTTGCGAGCGTTGGTAAAGAGTTCGGCTCGGTCACGGGGCGTCCCCGTCGTTGTGGCTGGTTCGATGGTGCTGCACTCAAGCGTTCAGTGCGTTTGAATGGTATTTCTGGGTTGTGTATCACCAAGCTCGATGTGCTCGACGGTCTGCCAGTATTGAAAATGGGCGTTGGGTACGAGCTGGACGGTAAGCCGATTGATGTCTTGCCTTATGGTGCGGCGGCGGTTGCGCGCGCCAAACCAATTCTCGAAGAGATGCCTGGCTGGACTGAGTCGACCGTAGGCGTGACCCAATTCGATAAGCTCCCGGCTAATGCGCAGCGCTATCTGACACGCATGTCCGAAGTCTGTGGTGTGCCGATCGATATGGTTTCAACTGGACCAGATCGCAATGAAACGATTATGTTGCGCCACCCCTTTAAGTCCTGATGAGTGTGGCCGACCAAAGCAACACTGATCTCTGGGTAGATTGGGATCAGTACCATCATTTGATTGAGCAGTTGATTGTTCGAGTGCATCAGTCTGGCTGGGAGTTTGACCAGATTCTTTGCTTGGCACGCGGCGGAATGCGCGTGGGAGACATTTTTTCGCGCGTATTTGATCGGCCGTTAGCGACACTTGCCACCAGTAGTTATCGCGAAGATGCGGGCACGAAGCAGGGCAGTCTGGCGATCGCACCCTTTGTGACGATGGCCAGTGGCACCTTGACCGGACGGATTTTGATCGTCGATGACATGGTCGACTCCGGGCAAACCTTCGATTTGATTCGAGCGCACTTGTTGCGGACGTATCCGTCTATTACTGAATTACGTTCTGCCGTGCTTTGGTACAAAGCACAC
>CAIYWO010000163.1 GCA_903929925.1 uncultured beta proteobacterium
AAAGTAGGGTATTTCCAAGGTTGAGCAGATGTCATCGTAAAACGTCACATAGCGAGGGGTTAGGCTGCAAGCATAACGCACTGGGTGGTAAACTTGCCCCCGCTCAGTCTTTAGGTAAGCGACCTCTACATGTTTGAATTTATCCGCAATCACCGACGCTGGATGCAGCTGATTTTGTTGCTGCTCATTCTCCCGTCGTTCGTCCTTTTTGGTTTGGAAGGCTATACGAGCTTCATGGCAAAGGAGCCTGAGCTCGCCTCGGTCGATGGGCAACCCATCACTCTGGGCGAATTTAACCGTGCCCGGACCGCACAGCTTGAACAGTATCGCTCGGCCCTTGGCGCACAGTTTGATGCATCCGCCTTTGATACGCCTATCTTTCGCGAACAGTTGCTGAACTCTTTGGTTGACCAGCGCACAGTTGCTGCGGCAGCCAACAAGGGTAAGTATTCCGTCTCCGATGAAACCCTTAGGCGCACGATTGCAGCGATTCCCGCTGTCCAACAGGATGGTCAGTTTTCATCTGAGCGTTATCGCCAAGTTTTGGCGGCACAAGGGATGACCCCCGCATCCTTTGAGCTTGGATTGCGTCGCGATCTAACGATCGCGCAAGTGCTGCAGCCCATTGGTTTGACAGCCCGCGTGCCCACTGAGGTCGCGAAGAACATTCTTGCGTTGGTCACCGAGAAACGTGTCGTTGCCCGTCAGATTTTTTCTGCCGAGAGTTTCGTCAAGAACATTCAAATCAGTGATGCCGACATCAAAGCTTGGTACGAAGCGAATCAAGATCAGTTGCGTATCCCCGAGAACGTCGATGTCCAATTTGTAGTCTTAAACGAAGAGGCTGCGACGAAAGATGTAAAAGTATCTGACGCGGATATTGAAAGTTTTTATAAACAAAATCAGGCCCGCTATGGTCAGCCGGAGCGGCGTCGTGTCAGCCATATTCTGATTGAGGTTCCAGCCTCTGCGGATGAGGCAACCAAGGCTAAGGCCAAACTGCGTGCGGAAGATGTCGCGAAGAAGGCTGCCGCGTCCCCCAAGGATTTTGCTGCACTTGCTAAAGAGTTCTCGCAAGACAGCGGTTCTGCAAGCCAGGGCGGTGACCTCGGTTGGATTAGTAAAAACATGCTTGTCCCTCAGGTTGAGCAAGCAGTTTTTGGTCTTGATGCTGGCAAGATTTCTGGGGTGATTGAAAGCCCTTTTGGCTTCCATGTGTTGAATGTCCTTGAGCTTCAGCCTGCTTCGGTTAAGCCGCTCGCTGACGTGAAGGAAGACGTCGCAGCCGAGATCCGTAAGCAGCTAGCGGCCGAGCGCTTCGCAGACATGGCTGGCAAGCTAACCAACTTAGTCTACGATCAGCGCGATAGCCTCAAACCAATTGCGGATGCGCTGAATTTGAAGATCAATACTGTCAAGGGTCTAAGCCGTGATGGTTTATTACCTGCACAACAGCGTGATCCTTCGGATATGCCAAGCGATGCTGAGCAAACAATTGTTGGCAATCCAAAAGTGCGTCAAACGGCATTTTCGAACGATGTGCTCAAAGAGAAGCTCAATTCTGGCGTGATCGAGTTGTCGCCCGATGTGATCGTCGCATTACGCGTTGAGGCAGTGCATCCTTCCCGTGTCCCAGCGCTCGATGCAGTGACCACCCGCATTCGTGATGTCTTGATTGCTGAACGCGCCTTGGCAGCGGCAGAAGCTGCTGGCAGTAAAGAGCTTGATACGCTTAAAGCGGACAAGCCAGCGGAGCCGACTGGCTTTGCTCCGGCAATGACCGTGACACGCCAGTCGCCAGAAAAGCTAACCCGCGAGGAACTTGAAGCGGTGATGTCTGCGAGTGCGAAGACCTTGCCACTCTACTTGGGTGTCAAAGGTAGCAATCAGTACAGTATCTTGATGCTGACAAAAGTAGAAGAGGCGGTTTCACCCGACCCTGCGCAGGTGTCGCAGTTGCAGGCGCAACTGGCTCAAGCCTGGGGTGCAGCGGAAGAACAGGCGGCCTTGAAGATTTTGCGTCAGACCTACAAGGTAAAAGTTCTGCCGGATGCTGCAAAAGTTATTAGTGGTGAGTTGGACGCAGCAAAACTTTAACTAAGTCTTTAGCAACGCAAGGACAACCTCAAGCACATTGCGCATCATTTGCGGTTGTGCCACCTCATTAGGGTGGAGGTTGTCTGCTTGCAAGTACTTGGGGTCAGCTGCGACTCCCTCAAGTAGAAACGGTACAAGGCTTGCTTTGTTATGCTTTGCGACCGTCTCAAATACCTCTTTGAAACCAGTTGCGTATTCGCGCCCATAGTTAGGCGGAATCTGCATACCAACGATCACGACCTTTGCACCACTTTCACGCGCTTGGGTTGCCATGGTGTTGAGATTCTGGCGCGTCATCTCAAGTGGAAGTCCGCGCAGCGCATCATTACCGCCCAATTCAAGAATGACTAGGCTGGGCGCATGCTTATCGAGTAGACGCTTTAAGCGTGTGGCGCCACCGCTGGTTGTGTCGCCGCTGATACTTGCGTTCACTATATCGCTTTCAATGCGTGCCTCGGTGAGTGCTTTCTTGAGTAAAGCGACCCAGCCAGTCCCTCGGGTCAGGCCGTATTCGGATGAGAGGCTATCGCCAACAACTAAAATACGAGCCGTTGAGGGGGGGGCTGTTTGCCCCCATGCTGTGAGGGTGAATACGATCAGACCGCCGAAAAGCGCTAGACTGATAAATTGACGCAGGTGAGAAAACGAAGACATGAGTGTTGAAATCAACGCAATAGAAGTCACACATTTAAGCAAACGCGTTCAAGACGCGACTGGAATGTTGACGATTTTAGATGACATCACGTTTTGTTTACGTGCCGGTGAGTCCTTGGCAATCACTGGAGCCTCAGGCTCTGGTAAGTCTACCCTCTTGGGATTGTTGGCGGGTTTGGATACCCCCACGTCTGGTCAGGTCAATTTGCTCGGACAGTCGCTTTTTTCCCTCGACGAAGACGGGCGTGCAGCATTGCGCGCACAAAGTATCGGTTTCGTCTTTCAGTCGTTTCATTTGCTGCCAAACTTGAACGCACTTGAGAATGTCATGCTGCCTCTGGAACTGGCGGGACGCGATGCGCAGAAGACCGCGACCGCACTTTTAACCCAGGTTGGCTTAGGCGATCGTCTTGACCATTTTCCCGCGACTCTGTCGGGAGGCGAACAACAGCGTGTATCGCTTGCACGGGCGTTTGCGCAACAGCCCTCGGTGCTGTTCGCGGATGAGCCGACAGGCAGTCTCGATCAGGTAACTGGCGCTCGCGTGATCGACCTGATGTTTGAGTTCCAACGGACGCACCAAACAACCCTAGTGCTCGTCACCCATGATCCGCAGCTGGCCGCGCGTTGTGATCGCCAGTTTGTGATGCAGGGCGGTCGTCTAGTTAGTTAGGAGGAGGCGGGCGGGCTATGATGGATCAGGCCGGCTGCAGTTTTTGCTGTGTCCTGCGCCATTCCACCAAGCTGTTGATGACGCCACTCGCGCAAATAATACCAATGCCGACCCAGGTGACACCATCTGGCATGTGTGACCAGATGAGCCAGCCAAACGTTGCCGCAAAGGTGATTTGCAGATAAATAAATGGTGCGAGCATCGAAGCGGGAGCGAAGCGATACGACTGGATTTGCATAAGCTGACCCATGCCACCGCAGACGCCACCCAGTAGGATGAGCCCCCACATGCTTGGCGATAGTGACGAGATCAATGGCCATGCCTGAGGTAACACCACCGGCATCGTAAAACTCAGCACAATCGCGCCGAAGGCACCGCTTAGCAATGACGTTGTTAAGGCATTGTCACCCGCCAGCATGCGCGACACTAAATGTTGTCCGGTAAACAGGCATGCAGTGATGAGTCCATACAGCACTCCGGCCCAGGGCAAGCCCGCGCCCGGGCGCGCAACAATAAGGATGCCCAGTAGTCCGAAGCCAGCTGCGATCCAGCGAGAGGGGTAACTACGCTCTTTGAGCAGCCATGGTGCGACCAAAAGCATCAGTAAGGGCGCAATAAAAATTAGTGCTGTCGCTTCCGCTTGGTGCAGGTAACTCAACGTTGTAAAAAATGTCAGTGTGGCTGAAAGCATGGCCACAGCGCGGATCAGCTGCAGTTTAGGCTGCTTGGACTGAAAGACCGTCAAGCCTAGACTAGGTGCGGCGATCGCCAGCACCAAAATGAAATGCACGATATAGCGGATCCAGCAAAAGAAGAGGAGTGGGACCCCAGTCGCCATGACCCACTTCCCCGTCGCATCGAGTCCTGTGAGCGCCAACATGGAGAGCAGTAAGCACGCGACTCCAAGAAAGGGCTTTGTGACCGGCATGTTCAGAGGTCGCCCGACTGCAAATCCCAGAGCAGATCAAAACTGTGACAAGCGGTATCGGGTAGCCCGAGTTGTTTGGCGATCGTGGATGCAGCTTTGACGGCTTCGTGTACAGAGGTTGCTTCAATAATCAAATAAGGCTCAAGAACGCGTTGCTCTGTGCTTTCAGATGGCAGTGGTGTTGAAAGCGTGGTGTCGGGTGTCAGTATTTTTGCGCTGAGAATCCCCTCGGCTGTCTGCGTAAGCGCCTTGCATCGTGCAAGTGCTTGTTCGGCTACTGCGACTGAACCCAAGCATACTAAGGCAATTCCCGCGCCAGTCCCTGCACCAAAGGCGAGCGTCACGGCAGCGACGCGTCGCTGCGTATTGTGCATCCGAGAGAAGTTACGTACCGACCATTCTGTTTGTTTGGTAAACGCTTGGCGATAGGTGTCGGACGTGAAGACCTTCAAACTCTCAGTGCGATACAGCGCCAAATAGGGACGCGCACAGGTTTTAGAGTGATAGCGCCGTGACCATCTAAATCCGGGGATTGCAGCGCGCTCTTGCATGTGTTCGAGGTCATACCAGCGATTAAAGTCTTGTTCGTGTGCTGGGTCGACATCGGTCCAAATAAATAGTTCGCCCATTGCATCGGACGTTTGTTGAATAGAGGTGTGGAGGGCCATAACAATCCTTCAGTACGGAGAGGCGTAAGGAATTCAACCCTTGGCGCGGATGATTTTTCTAACCTGGGGCACGTGTCGAATAGAGCGAAACACCTGTGCGAGGTGTCGACGACTATCGACCTGTACAGTGAGGTTCAGGACCACGGTTGAGGCTGCATCGTCATGCATGGTGACGTGAATGATGTTGGAGTCTGCTTGCGCGACTTCCGCTGCGATCCGACTGAGAACACCGCGCTCATTGAGTGCGATGATTTCGATTCGGGCTGAAAAGTGTTTGGCAGTCTCGGAGTCCCAGGCGATATCGATCCAGCGATCAGGCTCTTTGGTGCGCGCTCGGAGCGCGACCGGACATTCTGCCGTATGTACAACCAG
>CAIYWO010000164.1 GCA_903929925.1 uncultured beta proteobacterium
GCCATCGCAGCGCAGGAGCTATCAAAACCGTAGAGAGGAAGAATATCGAGCTCGCCTAACAGGAACGTTGTTGGACGCGTAGCGAGTCGTTCTTTGAGCTTCTCAGTTGACACCTCACGTGCCGCGCCAACCCGATTGTCCAGGCCGTAGGGCCAACTATTAAAATTTGTACACCCTTGCGCATCGGAAAAGGGCATGAACGCAGGTTGAGGCTTTGCGGCTGGAGCTGGCAGATAGCCCGGGGCAGCCGCACTGACATTGTCTGGAACCGCCGATCGCGTCGGCCGTAAGGCGTCAGGATAGGTGTAAGAGGATGGATTTCCGATTACATAGGAAATCTCAATATTTTTTTCTTTACGTAGCTGTTCATGTATGTGGTTACTCATCTGATAGCGACCAACATACTGTCCTCCCGCCGAGTGTCCCGCAATGACGATCGTACGTAAGTTAGGAAAAACCTTACGATCTGCCAGACGCCAAATAACGGCATCCATGAAATCGAACGAATTCAATTTCTTTGCGGAAGGCGTTGCTTGCTCGCCGCCACTTCTCCAGCTTTCGGGGCCGAGACAAACCCAGCCAACCTCATTCACAGCGAGCTTGTCGCGGCAACTCCTTCCCTCATTGGAGGCGAACCGAGGGGAAATCACTAATGTGTTTTGTAATGCATCGGCTAAGAATGTGCCGGCTAGCGCATGCCGGAAATATCCGTCCGCGTTCCGACCTTGGCCGTGAATCACAATAACAGCATGCTCAATGCCTTCGTTACGTGCACTCAGGGCATGCGTGCGGTAAATGAGAGCGCGCTGCTGATTGTCATCAAGGGCTACCCATTCGGCACATCGTTCATCTGCGTAGCGACAAGGTGTGTTTACTTGGCTGTGTGCTGCCACGACAGAAAAACAGCCTAACAAACCCATGAACAAACGAAACCGAATCGACATGGCGAAATATACCTAGCGGTTAGTGACAACCAATAATAACCTTAAGAGATACACAGTACCCCGATCCTTACGTGTTCAGAAACGTAGTTTTTCAGTTAAATTCGATAGCATATCAACCAGTCAATTTAGAACTGGATAATCGTGACGATAAAAAAATAGGGGTAAGCGTGTTACTGACCGATGAAGAGACAAAAATGCTGAGTGGCGATAGAGGCCCAGCTGTCCAAAAAGCCATGGAAATCCTGGTTGCACTAGGCGAAAGTTTCGGCGCAGAGCGCCTTCTTCCTGTCAATAATGTACACATGGCCGGCTCTTCTGTGCTGGTAGCCGAAGAGGCCGGTACGCGCTTCGTGGAAGACATACGCAAGCAAGGCGGAAAGTTTGTCACGCGCGTAACAACCAACCCGACGGCCGTCGACCCCAGCCAGTGGAAGGAAATCGGCATTCCGGAGTCCGACAGCACACTGCAGGTGCGTCTGACAGGCGCCTACGCGGGCATGGGAGCCAACACCTGTAACACCTGTATCCCCTATCTTGTCGGCAATATGCCACGCTTCGGCGAACACATGGCTTGGGGCGAGTCCTCTGCGGTTGTATTCGCTAACTCAGTGTGCGGTGCGAGAACCAACCGCGAGGGTGGACCAAGCGCCTTGGCGACCGCACTCACCGGCCGCACACCCGCGTATGGGTTCCACCTCCCCGAAAACCGGTATGGGAGCTTTTTGATTAATGTCGAAGCGCCAATGCGCGATATGACTGACTACGGAACGCTAGGCTTTTTTGCGGGCAAGATTGCCGGTCAAGACACTCCGGTCTTTGCAGGACTGCCCAGCAACCCAACGTTGGAAGATCTCAAAGCGCTGAGCGCTGCGCTTGCCGCTTCCGGCGCAGTCAGTATGTTTCATGCCGTGGGAGTCACGCCGGAAGCCCCGACCATCGACGCAGCCTTCGGTGGTCGTGCGCCAGCTAAGACTCTTGTTTTTGGAGTTGAAGAGAAAACGCAGGCCGAAAACGCATTAAACAAGGAGCCGTCGGATCACGTGGATTGGATTCTTGTAGGTTGTCCGAATGCCTCAGTACAGGAAATGCGCGAAGTCGCAGAAGCCCTTGAGGGTAAGAAAGTACACAAAGACGTCGCGCTCTGGGTCACGACAGCCGGTGCAATGTACGCCATGGCCGAACAAATGGGGTACGTTGATACGATCAAAAAGGCAGGCGGTGTGGTCGTACGCGAGACTTGCCCGTTCCTCGCGCGCAGCCGAGTCATTGCGCCCAACAAAGGCTATAAAACTCTAACAACTAACTCAGCCAAAATGGCCTTTTATGCACCGGGTCAGTTTGGACTGCCAGCCCACTACGGCAATCTTTCGCGGGTCATGCAAGCCGCGATCGACGGCGTCTGGAGATAAGCATAATGAGCATCGCTAAATTAGTACTCCAGGGCCGCAAGATCGTAAAGGGTAAGGCCAGCGGCGAGGCAGTCGTGACCGGCGAAGCCATTAGCTTCAACGGCGGCGTAGATAACATGACCGGCATCGTCACGGAGCCTGGGCACGAACTCGAAGGCGTCAATATCGCAGGCAAAGTCCTCGTCTTTCTAACCGGAAAAGGATCCACAGGCGGCTCCTACAAAATTTACGACATGGTCTCAAGAGGGACAGCGCCTGTCGCGTTTATCCAAGTGAATCCAGAACCCATCACGACTGTTGGTGCCATCATCGGGAATATACCCGTCGTAGCTGGATTAAATGAGAATCCAACAACCGCTATTGCGACGGGCGATTTTGTTGAAGTGGATGCAGATGCAGGAAAAGTAGAAGTCACAAAAAAGTGATGGCTGGATCATCACATTAAATTTATTAGGAGATAAACATGGTGCACTCAAAACTTATTAAAGCTGTCCTTGCCTTATCAAGCTTAGCCTTTGGTCTGTGCGAAGTCGCTCACGCGCAAGCGTGGCCCACGCGCCCCATCACGATGGTGGTCCCATTTGCAGCAGGTGGCAGCACCGACATTACCGCGCGTATGCTCGCAGAGAAGCTAGGCGGCATTCTGGGCCAAAACGTTGTAGTGGAAAACAAGACCGGCGCAGGTGGCAATATTGGTGCGGCTGCGGTTGCGCGCTCTGCTCCCGACGGCTACACGATCTTGCTTCACACGAGCACACTCACTGCGAACGTCTCCCTCTACAAGAATATGGGACTCAATGTACAGAAAGATCTGGTGCCGGTATCTCAGGTAGCGCTCATCCCGAACGTGTTGATGGTGAACAACGACTTTCAAGCAAAAACGCTGAAAGAGTTTGTAGAAGTCGTGAAGCAAAAGAAGGTCGCGATTAATTATGGTTCCTCAGGTAGTGGCGCTTCAAACCACCTCGCTGGCGTGTTGTTTAACAACATGGTTGGGGGTGATATGGTTCACGTCCCGTACAAAGGTGGCTCACTGGCCAACAACGATTTGCTAGCGGGCCAGATACAGGCCGTATTCTCTCCGCTTGTTGAGGTCCTAGGCTTTGTAGATAGCGGAAAACTCAGACCTCTAGCCGTCACAACTAAAGCGCGTATCGCGAAATTGCCTGATGTGCCCGCTGTCGCTGAAGTCCTTCCTGGTTTTGAAATTGTTTTGTGGAACGGAATTTTTGTTCCAACGGGAACCCCGAAAGAGATCGTTCAGAAATTGAGCAATGCGGTTCAAGCCGTTCTCCAAGACCCTGCCGTTCTCAAGAAGCTTGCGGAACAGGGCTCGACCCCACTAAAAAGCAACCCAGACGACTTCAAGAAAGTCATCGATGCAGAAATCGTCAAATGGGGTGATTTGATTAAGATGGCAGGCGCCCGCGTTGACTAATGTGCTGCGCCGCCACAAAAAGGAAATACAGTCATGAATGCTAAAGATTTTGATACTCAGTTCCGCGCTCGGCTGGATGCCGTTGCGACATCGAATTTGAGTGATGCACTCGATCGGGTTGGAATTCCACGGTGCGCCATACACGGCATCATTCCACAATGGGGTCGCACGAAGATCGTGGGTCGCGCGGTGACCATTCGCTTAATCGCAGCTGGCGCCGTCCCCTCTGGTGCACACTTAGGCGTGGATGCCATCTTCAACAGCGAAGCGGGCGATATCATCGTGATCGACAACCGGGGCGACTTACACCACAACTGCTGGGGCGAAATCCTGGCGATGGGTGCAAAGCAGAAAGGTGTATCCGGTGTGGTCGTGGACGGTGCGGTACGGGATGTAGATGCCTGTGAAACATTCGATTTTCCTGTTCATGCGCGTGGCACTGTACCGAGCACCGCACGTGGCCGCATCGTGCAAGAAGCCTGGAATATTCCTGTGCGCTTGGGCGACGCCCCTGTTCGCCCAGGCGATGTCATCGTGGCCGATGTAAATGGCGTGGTGGTGATTCCGATTGAGCGCCTTGCTGAGGTCATTACTGCAGCAGAAGAGATCATGGCAAAAGAATTAGCCATGATCGACGCACTGCGTGCTGGGGAATCCATCCTTGAGGTTGATCGACGCTTTAACTACGAACAGATGTTACGCAAGTAACCATGACGCAAAAGAACAGGACGCGCCGTGAGTTTATTTCTTCATCGGCTGCACTTGCAGGCGCAGTAGCACTGTCTCCAGCAGGCATCCTGGCACAAACAGGTGCTGCCCATGAAATAGTCAAGCCTAGGTCGTGGCCCAGTGCGAAAGCCTGGCAGACTCTGCACCAGCAAGTTGGTGGACGCCTTATTCGTCCCACCGCACCCTGGGCGACACTCAGGCCAGGAGCGGTCCCACCTGAATTAACAAACCCCTGGTTCCTTGAAGAACAACCTGGCGCAACGCAGTCAACCGGCATGTATCAGGCCTGGGACTCAACCCCCAGCGAATATGCTGTCGCAGTTGAAAATGTCAACGACATCATCGCTGCGGTGAAATTTGCTAAAGACCACAATGTCCGACTCGTCGTCAAAGGAACTGGGCATGACTACTTTGGACGATCAAGCGCGCCGAACTCGCTCTTGGTCTGGACACACAAATACCGGGGAGTGACGGTTCACGATGCCTTCAAACCTCTAGGCGCTCCGGAAGAGACAAAGGCCGTTCGCGCCGTCAGCGTGAAGGCAGGTAACCGGTGGCTTGAAGCCTACCAAGCGGCGACTGCTGCAAACTGCTACATACAAGGCGGTGGCTGCACAAGCGTCGGTGCTTGCGGTGGCTTTGCTCTTGGCGGTGGCTTTGGCTCCTACTCCAAAAAATTTGGTAGTGGCGCGGGTGGCGTGCTGGAACTTGAAGTTGTGACCGCAGATGGCAGCGTACTCGTCGCTAACGCTTTTCAAAACGCTGATCTGTTCTGGGCTCTGCGAGGCGGAGGTGGTGGAACCTTCGGTATTGTTAGCAGGATGACCTTGCTCGCGCACCCTATTCCCACGACCGATGGCTGGCTCTCCGGGTCAATCACCGCGTCATCGGATGAAGCCTATCAAGAACTGATTCAACGCTACTTCGAATTCGTTGCAAAGTCCCTCAATAATGGCAACTGGGGCGAAGGGGTGATCTTCGTCAAGGGCAAAAATGAAATCGATGTTGGCACGGCCTTCCTGGACTTAACAGCCGAGCAGGCACAGAAAGTTTGGGAACCATTTCTCGCACCCTTAAGGGAGCGACCAGCGGACTTCAGTGTGAAGCTCAACTACCGAGTCGTGCCATTCAAAGACAAATGGAATCCCAAACTAGGCGGGGCCGTCATGGACACCCGACCTGGCGTACCAGAAGGCTATTTCTGGTGGAAAGGCAATGCGTCCGAAGTGGGTGCCTATTGGGCTAACTATCAAGGCAGAGGGCTCCCCTCGAGCGCGATGGAGCCCAGCAATACAAGAAAGCTGGCGCAGGC
>CAIYWO010000165.1 GCA_903929925.1 uncultured beta proteobacterium
GACTTCGCCAATGAAAAAACGCGCGCGGTGAACCGTGCGAAGTGCAACAAGGTACTCAACGAAGTGTTCCGTACCAAAACGGTTGCCTACTGGGTGGAATCGCTCAACAACGCAGGCGTGCCTGCTGGTCCGGTCTACAACGTGCCGCAAATGTTTGCCGATGAGCATGTCCAACAGTCGAACATTTCAAAAATGGTCAATGACAAAAACGGGAAACAAAAAGGCTTTATTACGCAGCCTGCGGTATTAAGCCGGACCCCCGCCGATGTCGTGACCACTGCACCGCAGTGGGGTGAGCACACCGACGAGGTCTTAGGCGAAGTTGGCTACTCCGCCGACGAGATCGCCAAGTTCCGTGAACAAGGCGTCGTCTAACGCCGTTTAGACTTCATCGACGACGGGGTTGGACAACACACCAATCCCGTCGATTTCGATTTCAATCGTGTCACCCTGCTTCATAAATACTGGTGGCTTTCGTGCGTAGCCAACGCCAGCTGGCGTTCCAGTGATGACCACATCACCAGGCTCTAAGGTCATGCACTCTGTGATCAACACCAAAGTCTCAACGATGCCCCACAAAAAGTTTTTGGTATTGGCATCTTGCATGATCTGGCCATTCAAACGCGACTGAATCCGCAAACCATCCGCAGCGCGTGGTAACTCGTCAGGTGTCACGAGCCAGGGACCAAAAGCGCCAGTACCATCAAAGTTCTTCCCGATCGTCCATTGAGTCGATTTGCGCTGGTAGTCACGCAAACTGCCGTCGTTAAATGCGCTATAGCCTGCCACATAGTCCAAGGCATTTTGCTCGGTAAGATGGCGCGCACGCTTGCCTACAACGAAAGCTAATTCCGCCTCGTAATCGAATTTATCTGAAGCTTTAGGGCGAATCATCGGTGCGAGATGCCCAACCATCGAACTTGGGCCGCGCATAAAAAATGCTGGGTACTCTGGACGCGCATGACCGCCCTCAGCCGCATGGTCTGCATAGTTCAAGCCGAGGCAAATAATCTTGCTGGGCTTATCAACCAACGGAATAAAATTTACGCCTGCCAGCGGCTGGACCACGGCGTTAGATGCCTTGGCGAGTTGAGCAACACGATCCATCGCGCCAGCGGTCTCGATGATTTCAAGCAGGCTTTTCGGCAGGGCTGCATCGGTCGCACCTAGATCGATAAAGTCTTTAGCATCAGGCGCGCGCAGCAAACCTACTCGCTTCTGTTTGTTTTTATCTTGATAGCTAAATAAACGCATGTCGCGCTCCGTTGTTATATGTACATAAACCCAAATCTATCAGAAAGCGAGCCAACAGCACAGTCCGCTCAAGCCATCCAAAGCCAAACACCAACAATAATTCCAAGACCGATCCGATACCAGGCGAATACTCGGTAAGTATGCTTTGAAACGAAAGCTAGGACTGCGCGCACCACCAGCAGCGCGCAAAGAAAGGCACTAATAAAACCCACGGCAATCGCAAGCATGTCCTGTTGGCTCAGCAAGCCAGCGTGCTTATAGGTATCGTAGAGCGCGGCTGCGAGCATCGTCGGCATCGCGAGAAAGAAAGAAAACTCTGTCGCCGTCTTGCGTTGAATACCAGACAACATGCCACCAATAATAGTGGCACCCGAGCGCGAAGTGCCAGGCACCATCGCCAAACATTGCGCACACCCAACCGCTAGAGCCTGCTTCCAGCTAATTTGCTCAAGAGTTCGAGCTTGAGGACGCGCCTCAAGCTCAGCAGCCGCTGCAGGCGAGCGGCGACGCTCGACCCACAGCATGATGAAGCCACCGAGCACCAGTGTGACGGCAACAACGCCTGGATGAA
>CAIYWO010000166.1 GCA_903929925.1 uncultured beta proteobacterium
GGGCTCAGTCTGAGCAGCCTTAGTCTTGATGACAAGGTGACGCAATACAGCATCGTTGTAACGGAAAGAATGTTCGAGTTCGTCGAGCGTTGCCTGACCGCACTCGATGTTGAAGCACAGGTAATGTGCTTTCACCAACTTTTGAATTGGGTAAGCCAGTTGACGACGGCCCCAGTCTTCTGTGCGGTGAACTTTACCGCCCTGAGTCGTCACCAACGCTTGGTAGCGTTCGACCATCGCGGGCACTTGCTCGCTCTGATCTGGGTGAACAATAAAAACAATTTCATAATGGCGCATGCAATGCACTCCTGAGGATGTCCAGCGTATTGCATGAAAACAAGACGCCGGGGTCAGCCCGCCATGGCCAAACATTGGCTGGTCGAGCAAGAAAGCCTATTATTTTCGCGTATTTACGCTCAAAACGCAAATCAAGAGAGGAACCGGGCTCGGATTGAACGTTCAATCCCGGCCGCATCCAAACCGACTCCGGCCAATAAAGCGCCCTGCTCTCCGTGGTCGATAAAGCGATCTGGCAAACCGAGCTGCAGAACGGGGCAAAGCACCCCTGCCGCGTTGAGCGCCTCGGTTACGGCACTGCCGGCGCCCCCCATCATGGCACCCTCTTCCAGGGTAATCAAACCACGATGCTCTGCCGCCATCTGCCGGACAAGTGCAACATCAAGAGGCTTAACAAAGCGCATGTCAACTACGGTCAAATCCAGCACCTCAGCAGCTTTTAGTGCAGCGGGCAATAGTGTGCCGAACACCAACACTGCAAGATCCTTGCCTTGCCGGCGAATAATTCCACGACCCAACGGAACCGTATCCAGACCGGGTGCAACCGGGGTTCCAGCCCCAGATCCTCTTGGGTATCTCACCGAGGCTGGCCCCGGATGCTGATAACAGGTACTCAGGAGAAGACGCGTTTCGTTCTCATCAGAAGGGGTTGCAACCACCATGTTAGGAATGCAACGCAAAAACGCGATGTCGTAATTACCGGCGTGTGTCGCGCCATCGGCCCCGACCAAGCCCGCACGATCCAGCGCGAAGGTCACGTCTAAATCTTGCAGGGCTACGTCGTGAATCAATTGGTCATAGCCGCGCTGCAAAAAGGTAGAGTAAATCGCCAGCACGGGCTTCTGCCCCTCACAGGCCAAGCCTGCAGCAAAGGTGACCGCGTGTTGTTCAGCGATGCCGACGTCAAAATAACGTTTGGGGAAGCGTTTTTCGAACTCCACCATGCCACTACCCTCACGCATGGCGGGTGTGACACCCGTCAGTCGGGGATCATGCGCGGCCATGTCGCACAACCATGACCCGAAAACTTGTGTGAAAGTTGTCTTGGGGGCTGCTGCGGGCTTTTGTATGCCGACGGCCGGATCAAATTTTCCAGGTCCATGATAGAGAACCGGATCAGCCTCGGCCAATTTATAGCCTTGCCCTTTCTTTGTAACAACATGCAAGAACTGCGGCCCTTTGAGCGCACGCATATTTTGCAGTGTTGGGATTAAGGCATCTAAGTCGTGCCCATCAATGGGTCCCACGTAATTAAAGCCCATTTCCTCAAACAGCGTGGCCGGCGTCACCATGCCTTTGGCATGTTCTTCAAAGCGACGCGCCAACTCAAGGACAGGCGGGACGTGTTGCAAAACTGCTCGTCCCATGTTCTTTGCGGTCGCATAAAACTGACCTGACATCAACCGCGCGAAATAGCGATTGAGCGCGCCCACGGGCGGCGAGATCGACATATCGTTGTCATTCAGGATGACCAATAAATTGATATCGGGAGTAACCCCCGCGTTATTCATGGCTTCGAACACCATGCCTGCGGTCATGGCACCATCACCAATGACTGCGATGTGTTGACGCGAAACGCCGGCGTTGCGCGAGGCGACCGCCATGCCGAGCGCAGCAGAAATTGAGGTCGAAGAATGCGCAGTGCCAAAAGCGTCATACTCAGATTCACTGCGCTTTGGAAAACCAGAGATGCCACCGAACTGGCGCAAACCACTCATCTGCTCTTTACGGCCAGTCAAAATCTTGTGCGGATAGGACTGATGACCCACATCCCAGATGATTCGATCATGCGGCGTGTCATAGACATAATGCAACGCGACCGTTAGTTCAACCGTACCAAGATTCGAAGAGAGGTGCCCACCCGTGCGTGAAACCGACTGCAGCACAAACCCGCGTAGCTCATCGGCTACTTGTTTTAGGCTGCGTCGGTCCAACCCCTTGAGGTCAGCTGGACTGTGAATTCGATTTAGTAAATCTGTTGACATAGCGCTCAATCAGTTCGTATCGGATCACAACAATTAGTGATCACGCAACACAATAAAATCTGCCAATCCGCCCAACAAATTGGACGCATCGCCCAACGGTGCTAACGCTTGGCGAGCCGTGCGATGTAATGAAGAGGCCAAGGACTGCGCACCTTCCAAACCCATCAAGGTCACATAGGTGGGCTTGTTTGCGGCCGCATCCTTGCCGGCAGTTTTGCCAAGCACGGCCGTGTCAGTCGTCACATCCAGCACATCATCCACCACCTGAAACGCCAAGCCGATCGCACTGGCATATTCCTCCAGGCTACGTTCTTGCGATGCTTGTGCACCGGCAACTAAGCCACCTAGTTTCACGCTCGCAGCAAGCAAAGCGCCGGTTTTTAGCGTGTGCATTTGCTGCAACTCTTGCTGAGACAAGGTTTTACCCACACTTGCTAAATCAATCGCCTGTCCGCCCGCCATACCCAGACTGCCCGCGGCTTGCGCAAGCGTACGCGTGGCCCGGACAACGGCCTCGGGTGCGAGCGGCATTTGCGCTAAGAGGTCAAAAGCGAGAGGCTGCAAAGCATCTCCCGCCAATAACGCAGTCGCTTCGTCATACCGTACGTGCAAGGTTGGTCTGCCTCGCCGCAACATATCGTCATCCATACAAGGCAAATCATCGTGGACTAACGAATAGGCATGGACGAGTTCGACAGCTGCTGCAGCCCGATCAAGCGACTCATTGAACGTGGGCTGCACGAAGTCAGGGCGCACACAGGCGTATCCAGCAGCGTAGACCAGCGCAGCACGCACCCGTTTACCACCGCCCAACACGGCGTAGCGCATTGCCTGATGCAGTCGAGCAGGAACGAGGTCAGCGGGCGGCAACAACTGCTCGAGAACGTGCTCAATATGTTGCGCACGTTCGGTCAGCCATTGCGTCAAAGCACTTTCTGCCACCATCATGACACTTCGCGATCCAATCCCTCAAAGGGTTTGAGCATGCCAGCCTCTAACACCTTAACCTGCTGCTCGGCCTGCGCCAAGCGCTCTTGGCAGATGCGCGTCAAGGCGACTCCGCGACGATATGCCGCCAGAGACTCTTCAAGTGGCAACGCACCGGACTCCATAGATGCCACGAGGTCTTCGAGTTGCAGCAAGGCAGTCTCAAAGTCTTGGGGCAAGCTTGGATCAAGATCCTCGCGATCAGACGGTAGCGGATCGGCCACAGATTTGTTAGCTTTGGGCAAGCAAAACTCCGTTCAGGGCTGGGTTAAGGACAAACCTGACAACAGGCAAGCTCTCTATTGTACGAGAACATCGCCCGCTCTACCCTTGGGGTACAATCGTTTTTTTATGGTGATCGGCCAATCCGATTTTTCTTCGCGCCAGTACGGGAATGTCCGTCCTGGCATTTTTATCCGTGCGGAGGGAATCATGACCGACATTGGTCGGATGGCGCATTTGGCGCCCGCTCGCACTCAATTAGGCGTTAGCGCGTACTTTGACTCCGCGCTGTTTGCCCGCGAGCAAGAGAGTATTTTTAAACAGTCTTCTATCTACGTCGGGCACCAAAAGAGCGTGCCCAACCAGGGAGACTGGCGTACGTTGTCCCATGAAAACAATGGGCGGGTACTCGTTCGTGCTCAATCTGGGGTTGAACTCCTGTCAAACGTCTGCCGGCATCGGCAGGCGCTGATGCTGGGGGGCACAACCGGCAATGTGGCCGGCCACACAAATACCCATGGCAATCTTGTGGGTACTGGCGGAAATATTGTCTGCCCACTACACCGCTGGACTTACGACAAACAAGGCCATTTGCTGGGTGCACCCCAATTTGACGATAAACCTTGCTTAAATCTTGAGCGCTTTCCGATTAAAGACTGCCAGGGGCTTCTTTTCGAGGGGCCACGCAACCCCTCTGCGGATATCGGCAAACTATTCACGCGTCCAGAGTTCGACTTTTCTGACTACGTGCTGGACCACGTCGAAGTCCACCAATGCAATTACAACTGGAAGACTTTTATCGAGGTCTACCTCGAGGACTATCACGTCGCGCCCTTTCATCCGGGCTTAGGTCATTTTGTTACGTGCGATGATTTGTCCTGGGAATTCACGGACCAGTACAGCATGCAGCGGGTCGGCGTGCATCAAGCCCTCTCGCAGCCCGGCTCACCCGCATATAAGGTGTGGCATGACAAACTGATGCAATTCCGAAGCGGGCAAGCGCCCGGCTTTGGTGCGGTATGGGTGACGTATTTTCCAACGCATATGATCGAGCTCTACCCGCACGTCTTGGTGCTGTCGACGCTCTACCCGAAATCGCCTCAAGAAACGGTCAACATCGTCGAGTTTTATTACCCAGAAGAAATCGCACTCTTTGAACGAGAGTTCGTCGAGGCCCAGCGCGAAGCCTACATGGAAACGGCCGTTGAAGATGACGAAATCGCCGAACGTATGGATGCAGGACGTCTAGCTCTGTTCAACCGAGGCGTGAGCGAATCTGGACCCTACCAATCCCCTATGGAGGATGGCATGCAGCACTTCCATGAGTGGTATCGCAAGGCTCTGGGTGACGGAAGCGGGAACTCTTTGCCAGATTAAGCATCCAACGGATATTATTGGACCACCTGCGTTTAACTTTTAATTTGAGACTATGAAACGAATCATTCTCTTTTTAGTGACCAACTTGGCTGTCATGCTAGTGCTAAGCGCTACGCTGAGCATTCTTGGCGTTAACCGCTTCATGACCGAACAGGGCCTGAACCTCCCGATGCTGCTGATCTTTTCGTTGATCGTCGGCTTCACCGGTTCCTTCATCTCTTTGCTGATGAGCAAGCCCATGGCGAAATGGAGTACCGGCGCCCAGATCATCGATCCGCAGGCGCCTGGTGGCCCGCGCGAGTCTTGGCTCGTAGATACGGTGCATCAACTCGCTGACCGTGCTGGCATTGGCCGCCCGGAAGTTGCCATCTACGAAGGTGAGCCAAACGCCTTTGCCACAGGCGCGTTCAAGAACGAATCACTCGTTGCGGTCTCAACAGGCCTGCTCGACAGCATGACCGAAGAAGAAATTTCGGCAGTCTTGGCGCACGAAGTCGCGCACATTGCGAACGGCGACATGGTCACCCTGACTCTTATCCAAGGCGTAGTTAACACCTTTGTGGTGTTCCTCGCGCGCGTTGTTGGTTACTTCGTTGACCGCGTTGTGCTCAAGAATGAGCGCGGCATGGGCATAGGCTATTACGCAACAGTGATTGTGTGCGAAATCGCCTTCGGTGTCGCTGCAAGCTTGATCGTGGCCTGGTTCTCGCGTCAGCGTGAATACCGTGCCGACGCTGGCTCAGCGCAGTTACTGAGCTCACGCGAACCGATGATCCGTGCGCTGGCTCGTTTGGGTGGGATCACTCCAGGCGAGTTGCCGAAAAGCTTTGAAGCGTCGGGCATTGCCGGAGGTGGTGGACTAGGCGCGATGTTCGCCACACACCCGCCAATCAATGCACGGATTCATGCCTTGCAGAACATGCGGGTAAGCTAAACCTACTGGGAGCATGCGTCAGTGCGCCTGCTCCCAATTAGGACCCACACCCACTTCCGCAACGAGCGGAACCTTCAGAACCGCTACATCACACATTAAGCCTGGCAGTTTCGCCCGGATCTGATCGAGCTCTGTCAACGGCACATCCAGCACAAGTTCATCGTGTACCTGCATCACCATCTTTGTTTGCAGCGCTTCAGCCTTTAGCCAGTCCTGTACTGCGACCATCGCCAACTTAATTAAATCAGCAGCAGTACCTTGCATGGGGGCGTTGATGGCGGCGCGCTCCGCACCGGCTCGTCTCGCGCCCGCCGCATTGATATCGGCCAGCCACAAACGGCGACCAAAAACGGTTTCAACATAGCCCTGTGCATGGGCAAGCGTGCGCGTCTCGGCCATGTATTGTGCAACACCAGGGTAGCGAGCAAAGTAGCGATCAATATAGGACTGTGCGGCATCGCGCGTAATCCCCAGATTACTCGCTAAACCAAATGCACCCATTCCATAGATCAAGCCAAAGTTAATCGCTTTAGCCGCACGGCGCTGATCAGTCGACACATCCGCCAGGCTCACGCCGAAAACTTCAGAGGCCGTCGCACGGTGGATATCTTCTCCGGCGGCAAAGGCCTTCTGCAAATTTGCATCATTCGATACATGCGCCATGACACGTAATTCAATTTGCGAATAGTCAGCAGACACAATCACACCGCCACTTGCGACAAAGGCCTCGCGCACGCGTCGACCGGCCTCGGAGCGCACCGGTATATTTTGCAGATTAGGTTCGGACGAAGCTAAACGACCCGTAATCACTGCAGCCTGCGCATAGTGCGTATGCACCCTGCCCGTTGTGGGATTGACCATACGGGGCAACTTATCCGTATAGGTCGATTTCAACTTGGCTAAGCCACGGTACTCAAGCAGCACCTGTGGCAAAGGATAATCTTCAGCCAGTTTCGTCAGCACCTCTTCATCCGTCGAAGGCGCACCGCCCGCCGTCTTGCGTACAACAGGCAGCTGCATTCGACCAAAGAGGATTTCACCTAGCTGCTTGGGTGAATTCAAATTAAAGGGCTGACCCGCCAGTGTGTAGGCGCGCTGTTCAAGTTCGAGCATCTCTTGTCCAAGAACATGGCTCTGGCGTCCGAGCTCGGTCGCATCTATCTTGACCCCTGTACGTTCGATTTCAAACAAGACCCGCGACACTTTCATCTCAAGCTGATACACGAACTCAAGCCGCGCATCACTCTTGACTTGTGGGCGCAGAACCTCGTGCAGCCGCAACGTGAAATCCGCGTCTTCGCAAGCGTATTGCGTCGCACGCTCAAGATCCACCTCATCGAAGCAGATTTGATGCGCACCCTTGCCGCACAGCTCTTCGAACGTGACACCCTTCACGCCTAGATAACGCTGGCCTAACTCATCTAAGCCCACACCACGGTGGGACTCGAGCACATAGGCTTGCAACATGGTGTCATCTGCAACACCTTGCAGATCAATTCCCTCGTTGGCGAAGATGTGCGTGTCGTATTTTGCGTGATGTAATAATTTGGTTGGTGTGGTGTCCTCGAGCCAAGACTTCATTTTGGCGAGGACTTCAGTGCGTGGCAATTGACCCTGCGCATCTGTACCTCGGTGCGCGACAGGGATGTAGCAAGCTTGACCAGGCGCGACACTCAGGGAGATTCCCACCAGCCTCGCCTGCATGGGTTCAAGCGACGTCGTCTCGGTGTCTAACGCCACACTCGGTGCTGCGCGTGCACGATCCAGCCAACGTTGTAACGACTCCCAATCCGTCACCATCTCATACTGTGTCTGTGCGGGTGCAGTGGGGCGCACCGCTTCGGGCGCCACACGCGTATCACCCGCAGGAACACGAGACTCCTCGCCGGTTAGCTCGCGCAGCCACGACCGAAAACCATAGCGTTCGAATAACGCAATCAATTCATCGCGGTGTGGCGGCTTGGGTGCGAGCACAGAGATCTCTGGCACCTCTGCTGCGAGATCACAATCCGTTTTTACAGTCAGTAATTCACGGGTTAGCGCAAACTGACTGATCGCAGCGCGCAGATTCTCGCCGGCAACGCCTTTAATTTCCTGTGCACGTTCCACCAGCGCCTCAACAGAGCCGTACTCTTCAATCCATTTGGCTGCGGTCTTAGGGCCAACTTTTTGCACCCCCGGCACGTTGTCCACGGTATCCCCGACGAGCATTAAGTAGTCCACGATACGTTCGGGCGAGACACCAAATTTTTGATAGACAGCGGGCGGGTCTAACCGCTCACCGGACATCGTATTCACCAAGGTGACATGGGACGTCACCAGTTGGGCCAAATCCTTATCCCCTGTCGAAATAATCGTATGCACATCATGCGTGGTTGCCCATTGTGCCAAGGTGCCAATCACATCGTCCGCTTCAACTCCCTGCACACCCAAAACCGTCCAACCCAACGCACGCACTGCGGCATGAATCGGCTCAATCTGGCTAGAGAGCTCGGTTGGCATAGGCGGACGATGCGACTTGTATTCGGGGTACATGTCGTCACGAAAGGTCTTACCCTTCACATCAAAGACACATGCAGCGTAATCCGCCTTATAGTCTTGGATGAGTTTGCGCATCATATTGACTACGCCGTATATTGCACCTGTGGGTTCTCCCTGCGCGTTGCGCAAATCGGGCATGGCATGAAACGCCCGATAGAGGTAACTCGATCCATCCACTAGCAATAAGGTTTTTTTCATGGGCCACAAAAAAGAATTGGTTTCGCCGATTACTGAGCAGGCAACCCAAATTATGTCAGAGATGGTGCATGCCGCAGAGACTTTAGCCTCAGTCGGGCCCGCAATCAGCATTTTTGGCAGTGCCAGAATCAAGCGGGAATCGCCCTATTTCGCCCTGAGCGAGACGATTGCCGCCCAGCTCGCCAAAGCAGGCTTTGCCATTATCGCAGGTGGAGGCCCCGGCATCATGGAGGCGGCCAATAAAGGCGCGTTTGAGGCGGGTGGCGCAAGTATCGGGTTGCACATCACCTTACCCAAGGAATCCAAGCGCAATGAGTTTTTGACCACGAGCCTGGCGTTTCGGCATTTTGTGTCACGTAAATCCACATTTTTTATGCACAGTGCGGGCTATGTCGTCTTGCCCGGCGGGTTTGGTACGCTCGATGAGCTTTTCGAAGCGGTCACCCTCATGCAAACGGGCAAAATCCCCACTGCTCCCGTGATTCTTGTCGGACGAGCATTCTGGGGTGGACTCATGGATTGGATCAAACAGCAACTCGAGCAAACTGGGCTGGTGAATAACCTCGATAGCATGCACTTCTTTATTGAGGACGATCCAGCACGCATCACCGAACATTTCAAAATATTCTTTGCCCAACA
>CAIYWO010000167.1 GCA_903929925.1 uncultured beta proteobacterium
AGGAAGTGACGAATAACGAGAACGGTACCGAACCCTGCGCCCATAAAGCTGAGTGTGGCAATTAACGATCGCGGTGACAGGCGTGAGAGACCACACACACCGTGACCGCTGGTACAGCCAGACGCGTAGCGCGTGCCGATCCCCACGAGTAGACCTGCAATGACGGTTGTGATGGTGTTCGCTTGGATGCGTGGAGCGGAAATAAAGTCTGCTGGTGCAAGCAGTAAAAACACCCAGGGTGCTGCAAACATTCCCGCCAGAAAGGCGATGCGCCAGCCTGTGTCGCCGAGTTTGGGAGGGAGCAGGCCGCCTACGATTCCGCTAATTCCAAGAATACGACCATTCGCCAAGATAAAGAGTGCCGAGGCAATACCAAGCAAGACACCGCCCGAAATAGCGCTCCAGGGAGTGAAGTGGGACCAGTCGATCATCATGATTTTTTTGCCTTAGGTTTTTTACAAAATTGGGAATAAAGGACTTCCATCACGGCAAGCGCTTTGGGGCTTGTGAATTGATAGTAGATGTTTTTCCCCTCTCGACGAGTGGTGACGAGTTCTTCGTTGCGTAAAACGGTTAGCTGTTGTGAGAGAGTTGGTTGCACAATGCCTAGCGATTCTTGTAATTCACTCACGCACTTCTCTTGCTGGGTGAGTTGACACAAGATCATTAGGCGATCCGGATTGGTCAGCACCTTCATCAGGCGGCATGCCTCCTCGGCCGAGGCCTGCATTGCCTCTAGCTCGAGGGTAGGGGTAAGCGTAGACATATGTATTGAGCGTTTGGTTGATAATAATCAAAACAATATTATATTTACATATAATCTATTTGTAAATATAATAATATCATTACGAGTCACTACTGGAGTAACAAATGTCTGCCGCAGAAAAGAAGCCAACCGTTCACGGAATTTTTGACCCAGCCACCTGGACAGTGACCTACGTCGTCTACGACGCACCTGGCTCAGCGTGTGCGATTATTGATTCGGTCTTGGACTACGACCCCAAGTCAGGCCGTACCAAGCATACGTCGGCCGACAAGGTTATCGAGTTTGTGCATGCAAATCGCTTGAAGGTTGAATGGATTCTTGAAACGCATGCCCACGCGGACCATTTGTCTGCTGCCCCTTATCTGAAAGAGCAGTTAGGCGGAAAGATCGGAATCGGTGCAAAGATCACAACAGTGCAAAAAGTTTTCGCAGGTATCTTCAACCTTGAGCCAGAGTTCAAACAAGACGGTACCCAATTCGACCATCTGTTTGCCGAAAATGAGGTCATTCGGATCGGTGCGTTGACAGGGCGGGCCTTGTTTGTGCCGGGTCACACCCCAGCGTGCATGGCCTATCAATTTGGTGATGCTGTATTTGTCGGCGACACGATGTTCATGCCCGATGTGGGATCTGCGCGTTGTGACTTTCCGGGCGGCGATGCGCGGATGCTGTATGCCTCGAGCAAAAAGATTTTGAGTCTGCCGCCAGAAACGCGCTTGTACATGTGCCATGACTATCCGCCTACTAACAGGCCGATTCAATTTGAAACGACTGTCGCCGAGCAGCGCGCAAAAAACATACATTTGCATGATGGCGTGACGCAAGACCAGTTCGTGGAGATGAGAACTAAACGCGATGCAACTCTCGAAATGCCGGTATTGATTCTCCCTGCAGTGCAAATAAATATTCGTGCGGGTAATTTTCCGCCACCTGAGTCCAA
>CAIYWO010000168.1 GCA_903929925.1 uncultured beta proteobacterium
CAGCCTGTGGAAAGAAGTGCATTTCCATATTCGTTGAATTCTCTTCATTCAGGTACGAATCAATGGCGAACTGATAACCAGCCTTGAAAACTGGAATCTGAAAGGATCCAACACCACCAGCAGTTAATGCGTTAAGCATCGCTCGCAAAAGCAATCCCATCACAGGAGGCGGATTATGCTGAAGGACTATTTTTGAGTAAAAAAGATCAACTGCTCCGTAAGACATGATCTCCGTCAGCGACTTCAATTGTTCGTAGTAAACGTTTTTGATACCTTGAGCTTGAAGTGCATCTTTTGCGAGCAAAAGATGCGGCTCTGATACATCCACCGCGACAACTTCACGATATCGTCTGGCGAGCGCGCCCGTGACACGCCCAACACCACAACCCAGCTCTAAACAGCGTCCTTCTGGCCTTGGTTCGATACCATGACGCGCCAAGGCGCTATCTAGCACGGACACCTCAACCTCTCCGGTTGCATAAAAATCGACCTTGCTTTGTGCGATTCGACTCACAAGATAATTTTCTTGAGTAATGACAGACCAAAAAGGCTCTGTTTTACCTAAATAATCCCATTGCGCTGCAGTCTTTGCACAAAGTGCCATGAGCTGATCCGGTGTTGCATCGAGCTCAACACACATAGGAGGCCCCAAAAAACCGCGTTGTGTACGAGTCGTTGCGTGCACCCGATCAAACTGCTGCCTAAATTCACTAGAGCTGAGAAATAGATCACGCAGTGCATTAAGATCCTTGATCTCGGCTGCGTAGCGATTCACCATTTCTGTGCTCTCTGGCTCTCGTCCTAAAATCAGTCGGTAGGCCTGGGTAACGTCTTGTGGGCTAAGCATCACTATCATTCATTGATCTAAATTACCAAAGGGGTATCGCTCATTTTTTTACGCGCACTCTCTTTGGTTTAGGCGTCACAACTGCAGTGCATGCGTCACAAATGTTGCCCATATTCTTAGCCAACTCGTGCCAAGCCGACCAACCTCGCTTGACCTTTACACCCGAACCTTCAAGCGCTGAAAGCAATGCTGGTAGTTGCGAAATCAACTGCCGAACGAACGCTTGATCTGATAAGCTCAGGCGATCCCACACCGCCATATCCATGGACCCGGGTAATGCAAACCTCAATTCCAGCTTCGCACCAAAATCATCGTAGGCCTCATCAAACCACCCGCTGATTGCCGCCCGTCCGCTCGCCTCAGGAAACTCTAGCTTCGGGTACCCCCCGAAGGAATTAGGGCGAACATTCGCGCAAGAAACTCTAAAATCAAAATCAAGCAACCGCTTCTCGCCAATTGAAACGTGTTGGAAATTAAACCAAAGGTGCTCATAGTCTGGGTTGACTTGCTCACGCTTGAGCGTCAGCGTGTCAAAGCGAAACACTGCAGGTACTTCCGCGAGACGCTCTTGCAGAGTGCGCAACGCCGTAGGCGTTTGATCGATCACCACGCCGTCCGAGCATCGCAGCAAACTTGGCGTATCCAGAGACTTAATCAGCGCGCTAACAATACGCTGCAACAGATCCCAATCACTGCGTCCGAGTTGTAATAGACCTTGGACTAACTTAGGGTCAGTCGCCCCATCG
>CAIYWO010000169.1 GCA_903929925.1 uncultured beta proteobacterium
ATATTATAAATACAGAAAACCGTGCCAGTCAAAGGTCATCGCACTTAAGCTTGGATCAACCTCGCTTTTCGAATTTGGTTCGCCAGAAATGCCGCGGCCGCAGCCTTAATAAGATCGCCCGGTATAAACACCGTCACAGCCAGTAACGCTTTGGTGATGTCCATCTTTGCAACGATGGCAAGCCATGGCACGCCAAACAGATAGACCACCAAAATCCCACCCACCACACTCGCGACGAAGCAACGACTCACGTCTCGATAGGTGGCACCTGTCGTCTCTGGCGCAGGAGTTTTAAACGCGCCAGAGAGATAGCCCACGACGAAGGCGCCGGGGATCATGCCCAACAAAAAACCGCCAGTTGGACCCATCAATACAGCCAAACCGGCGCGCCCCCCAGGCAAGACGGGTAGCCCAATCAGTGCCAAGGCCACATAAAGAGTCAAGACCAGCGCAGCGCGACGTGGGCCTAGCACTAAGCCTGTCAACATGACTCCAAAAGTCTGCAGCGTGATGGGCACAGGCACCCAAGGCAACACCACCGGTGGCAAAGCAGCCAGCACGACGATAATCGCCGCGAACAGCGCGACAAGTACTAAGTCCTTTGTTTTCATCTCACTGCCTTCAGGGTCGACGCGCATCAATCGCGTCAGCGATCTCGGACGCACGTTGAATCGTGCGCGTTAACATGGGGACTATCATGTAAAACGGTCGCCCGGATAAGCCCCGCGCAACCTGTGCCTCTCGAATGTTACGCCACTGCACGCCCAGCTCAGGGATAAAACGCAAGGTCAGACCAATCACGAGTGCAATCTGCTCTCGGTCGACCCAGCCCCTTCGATGAAGAGGGCCTAGAACTTGATACACGACCGCCATCACCTGCGTAATTGAGGTAGTCGACAAGACGACGATCGCAGCCAAAAGCAACGCGAACATTCGCAGACTCACTTCGAGCGCTATCCAGACATCCTGTACGAGCCAGGCAATCAGCCCCACGTACAGAATTAGCCAGCACGCGGGACGCAACTGCCTGCTCAACTGCGCAAACGGAACGCGAAGCTGTGCAACTAATATAAGGGCGCATAACGCCACCAAACCGAGCAGCCAGAGTCCTTCAACGCACAACAGCGAAGCACCTAACAAAAGTAAGGCGCTTAATTTATACGAGGCCCGCATGCGGTGCAGCCAAGTGTCTCCAGGGCTAAATAGCACTCCGTTCATGCGCAATACTGCCGATACCAGGCCACTGCATCCTGCGGTTTACCGTCAAACGCAACCGTACCCCGATCTAGCACTAACACCCGATCCATACGCTCGACAAGTGGGAGGTCATGACTCACGACAATCGCCTGCTGGGGCAACTGATCAATAATATCCACCAAGCGGTTTCGCATCCGCAAGTCAAGTTGCGTCGTAGGCTCATCAAAGATGATGAGATCTGGCTCTGTGACCAACACCCCAGCAAGAGCAACGAGCTGCTTTTCTCCGCCCGATAGAGTATGCACCGAGCGGGGGAGCAAGTCCGACACACCTAAGTTTTCAAGGGCTGCCCTGACCTTTTCCTCGCGCTGGCCTAAAGAAAAAGCCTTTGCATCCAAGCCCCAGAGCAAGTCCTCACCCACGATAGGAAGCACAAGCTGATTCTCTGGGTTTTGGAAAACAAAACCAACCCTTCTGAGCAAGGTGCGCTTATTTGGCTCGATACACTGACCGTCTAAGCGCACAAAACCGGCGCAGGGCCGAACGAGCCCATTTATGAGCCGCGCCAACGTACTTTTACCCGAGCCGTTCGAACCAATGATCCCGATTCGATCTTCACTCAATCTGAGATTAAGATCGCTCAATACCACTCGCTCGTCCAAGCGAACCACCACGTTTTCGAACTCGATTAACATAGGGCCGATTATGCCCGAGAACTTTTTTTAGAATCCGTACTCCAAACCCAAGTATGAAAAAAATCACAAAATCTGAGGCCGAATGGAAAGCACAGCTTTCCAAGGAACAATTCTACGTAGCACGCCAGAAAGGCACAGAGCGACCCTTCACGGGTGAGTTCTGGGATCACACCGCCTACGGTATTTATCGCTGCGTAGG
>CAIYWO010000170.1 GCA_903929925.1 uncultured beta proteobacterium
CGGCTCGACGCTCACATGCAGCGACAGCCATACCTCTACACACGGCGCGTTCGGTGCCATCGCGTTCGGCGTCGGGCAGTCTGAGAGCTGCCACATTTTGACAACCCAGTCACTTTGGCAAACCAAGCCCCCGTGCACACGAGTCGAGTTACAAGGCACACCCGCTCCGGGCGTGAGTGGGAAAGATATTATTCTTGCACTCATCGCGCTCCTAGGGACGTCAGGTGCGACAGGCCAAGCGATTGAATATTGTGGTTCAGTCCTGCAGGCACTGACAATCGATGATCGTCTCACCATGTGTAATATGACTATTGAGGCCGGTGCACGCTTTGGCATCATGGCGCCAGACGACACCGTATTTAATTATCTCTATGGGCGCCCTTTCGCGCCGCAACAAGCGCAGTGGGACGCTGCGGTCAACGACTGGCGCAACCTCTACTCCGACGATGACGCCAAGTACGACCGCACCCTGTCAATCGATGTGAGTGCACTATCACCTATGGTCACCTGGGGCACAAGCCCCGAGCAGGCGCTCTCAATCACTGACTGTGTGCCAGAGGTCGGTCACGCAGACTCAAGCACCATTGCAGCCATGCAATACATGGGCGTGACACCTGGGCAACCTCTTGATCAAATCAAAATCGATCGTGTATTCATCGGATCTTGCACGAACGCACGCTTGAGCGATTTGCGGAATGCCGCTGACGTTCTGCGTGGCCGCAAATCGTCTGTGCCAGGGATGGTTGTTCCCGGCTCTATGGAGGTCAAACGTCAAGCGGAAGCCGAAGGCTTAGACCGAGTTTTCATTGCCGCCGGCTTGGAATGGCGAGACGCTGGCTGTTCAATGTGCGTTGGTATCAACGGCGATCTCGCGGGGCCCGGAGAACGCGTTGCCTCCACCTCAAACCGCAATTTTGTCGGGCGCCAAGGGCCTGGGGTGCGCACTCACCTCATGAGCCCTGCAATGGCCGCAGCTGCCGCCGTGACAGGCCGGCTGTCTGATGTACGCCGCTTACCCAAGGAATAGCCTGATGCGTGCATTTACACAATTACAAGGCCTAGCCGCCAAGATCCCCGGCAAGAACATCGATACGGATCAGATCATTCCCGCACGTTTCTTAAAACGTAGTCGGACAGACCCCAATTACGCAAACTATCTGTTTCACGATGTGCGCTTTAACGAGAGCGATGTCGCCGATCCTGAATTTGTGTTGAATCAGGCTGCATTCAGTCACACGAATATCCTGATCGTAGACGAAAACTTCGGCTGTGGTTCTTCCCGGGAGGCTGCCGTCTACGCTCTCGAAGCCTTCGGTATTCGCGCCGTGATTGCGCCGAGTTTTGGTGATATCTTTTTTAACAACTGTTTAAAAAACGGACTACTTCCAATTCGACTGGAGCAAAGTGACATCGATGTCCTATTGGGTCCAGACGTTGATTCCGAGAATGAACGTATTGGGCCACACCAGCCAATTTCTTTTTTTGTCGATTTAAATACCTGCACGATCCAGCGTGTTCATACAAATACGCTTCTGTCTTTTAGTATCGATCCTTTCTGGCAAGAGTGTCTTTTAAAAGGCCTTGATGAGATTGACCTCACGCTGAGCTACCAAGCATCCATCGATGCCTTTGAAGCTAAGCATCTATCAGCAGCACCTTGGTTAACGCACTCACACACTTAACGCTATGTCACTACCTCTTACAGGCCTTCGGGTCATTGAACTCGGTCAGCTCATCGCAGGCCCCTTCGCATCAAAAATCCTCGCCGAATTCGGCGCAGATGTCATCAAAGTCGAGCCACCAACAGGGGGCGACCCGCTAAGGGGTTGGCGCCTTATTCATGAAGGGACCTCTGTATGGTGGGCCGCTCACGCGCGCAACAAACGCTCCCTGACGCTTGATCTACGCACGCCAGAAGGCCAAGAGGTCATTCGACAGCTAGCCAAGGATGCGGATATCCTGATAGAAAACTTCCGTCCGGGCGCGATGGAGAAATGGGGCCTTGGTTTTAAAGACCTCCATGCTCTGAACCCTAAACTCATTATGCTTCGCGTATCGGGCTACGGCCAATCAGGCCCCTATCGGGACCGACCTGGCTTTGGTGTGATTGGCGAGGCGATGGGCGGACTCCGCTACCTAAGCGGGGAGCCGGGACGACCACCAGTACGCGTAGGCGTCTCAATCGGTGACACTCTGTCTGGGTTGCACGGCGTCATTGGTGTCATGATGGCCTTGCGCCACCGTGAACAACAAGGTGGCTTGGGTCAGGAGGTTGACGTCGCACTCTACGAGTCAGTCTTCAATATGATGGAAAGTCTCTTGCCGGAGTATTCAAAGTTTGGTGCCGTCCGCCAGCCCTCTGGTGCAAGCATGCCAGGTATCGTTCCGACCAACGCCTACCTGTGCAAGGATGGGCGCTACGCACTCATTGCAGGGAATGGCGACAGCATTTACAAGCGACTTATGGAGTCGATCGGACGCTCAGATCTCGCGAGTAACCCAGAGCTCGCAAACAATGTGGGGCGCGCTGCCAACGTCGAGCGCATCGACCAAGCGATCTCTGACTTCACCTGTCAGCACGACTTAGAGAGCGTGTTAGACCTGATGAATAAAGCAGGTGTGCCCGCTGGCAAGAGTTACGATGCAGCCGACATTGCAAAGGATCCGCACTATCAGGCCAGAGATATGATTCTAGAAGCGACACTTCCAGACGGCTCGACTGTAGCGGTTCCTGGTATCGTGCCAAAGCTAAGCGCCACGCCAGGGCAAATTAATCGCGAAGCACCTACGCTAGGGCAACATACAGCTGAGATTTTGGATTCATTAGGGATTGATGCGACCAAGCAATCTGATTGGAAATCCCGCGGAATAATTTAAGAGAACACCATGACGACTCATTCAAAAAAGGTATTTATGCAGGAAGTCGCGACCCGCGACGGCTTTCAAAACGAAGCACAATTTATTGCGACTGAAGACAAGGTGCGTGTTGTTGACGCCTTAAGCCTGTGTGGCTTTGCAAAAATTGAAGTGACCTCCTTCACCTCTCCCAAGGCCATACCCGCCTTGCGCGACGCGGAGGATGTCATGCACCAGATCAAGCGGCAACCCGGTGTCGAATACACCGTGCTTGTACCGAATGTGCGAGGTGCAGAGCGCGCCCTATCTTGTGGCATAGACGAAGCCAACCTCGTGATGTCTATGAGTGAAACACACAATCGCGCTAATTTAAGGATGACGCGCGAGCAGTCCTTTGAGCAACTGCGTCAGGTTATCGCAGCTATTTCTGGAAGTCGGGTTGCTATCAACATTTCACTATCAACCACCTTCGGCTGTCCGATGGAAGGCGACGTAAGTGAAGACGAGGTCATGCGGTGGTTAGATCGTTTTGCAGAGCTTGGTGTCAAGCGCGCAACACTGTGTGACACAACTGGGATGGCTTACCCTGCACAAGTCCGTTCGATAGCCTCTCGTGCGCAGCAACTCCATCCCGAAATGGTATTTACCATGCATTTTCATAACACGCGTTCCATGGCGCAAGCGAACGCCCTCGCCTCACTGAGCGCTGGCATCAATCGCTTCGACGCCTCACTGGGCGGTATCGGCGGCTGCCCTTATGCTCCGGGTGCTAGCGGCAACGCTTGCACAGAAGACATGGTGCACATGCTTGAGCTAGAAGGCTTTAATACAGGCGTCGATCTCAACAAATTACTTGAAGTCTCCAGAACGCTTCCGAGTTTGATCGGCCATGACATTCCAAGTCAGCTACTCAAAGCTGGACCGCGTTTAACCTTACATCCTGCACCTGACTACACGCGCGACATCAAATAAAAATGGCCGCTCATGAGCGGCCATTTTTTTGAGCGATCGTAATTAAACGACGTGCACTTCAAACTCGCCTAAACCTTCGACGCGACCAACCATCTTGTCGCCCTTCACCACGGCGCCCACACCCTCTGGTGTGCCGGTGAAAATCAAGTCGCCTGCTTTAAGCTCAAACAAACCTGAGAGATAAGAAATGCTCTCTGGAATGCTCCAGATGAGTTGCGTCAAATCGCTCGATTGCTTTTGCACTCCGTTTACGTGCAGAGAGATACTGCCCTTAGACAGAACGCCCGTCGCAGCAACAGGATGAATTGGACCAATGGGGCCTGACTGATCAAAACCCTTACCCACTTCCCAAGGACGACCCTGTTTTTTGGCCTCGTTCTGCAAGTCTCGGCGGGTCATATCTAGACCCAATGCATAACCAAAAATACATTTATTGGCTTGATCAACAGGAATGTCACGACCGCCACTACCCAAGGCAACCACTAATTCCATCTCGTAGTGCAAATTGGCAGTCTTGCTTGGGTAAGGCATTGTTCCAGCCTGACCTGCAGCAACAGGCACGAGTGCATCTGCTGGCTTACAAAAAAAGAAGGGGTCTTCCCGACCGGTAAATCCCATTTCCTTGGCATGTTCAGCATAATTGCGGCCTACGCAATACACGCGGCGCACGGGAAACAAAGACTTACTGCCCACAACAGGCAAGCCTTGCGTTGGCTCAGGAGAAAAAACATAATCAGACATGAGAGCGCTTCCTAGATAATTATTTGTGAATTTATATTTAAACGGCTAACACTTTAACTGC
>CAIYWO010000171.1 GCA_903929925.1 uncultured beta proteobacterium
CTCGAGGACGTCCCCTACATTCCGCTTGGCGCGACCTATCAGGTGTCCGCTCTTCGTAAGGGTTGGGTAGATTTCCAAGAGCAAATGCCCTTGTTTTACACCTTACGCAAAGCCTAATAAATAAAGCCTAAGAAGAGGGAGTCCATCAGATGTCTACTTCACACCCAAAGATTGCGATCACAGGCTTTGCCCTCGAGGCAAATGCTTTTTCGCCTGTCTCCATACGAGAGGATTTCACGCGTTCCTGTTGGAGAGAAGGGGAAGAGATCACTGAGCTCGCCCGCCAAACGAGTAACTTGCCAGCTGAGGTGACGGGTTTCTATGCCCGCATGGATGAGTTGGGTCCTTGGGTGCCCGCGCCCACCATCGTGATTGGAGCACCTCCCGGAGGCCCTGTCACACGTGAGGTGTGGGAAGAGTTTATGTCCAAGTTGGACAAGAGCTTGCGCGCAGTACTGCCTGTCGATGCGGTGTTTGTATCCAACCACGGCGCCTCAAGCGCAGAGCACCTGGATGACACAGAGGGCGACATGATGGAGCTCATCCGTTCGATCGTTGGGCCGGGCGTCCCGATCGTTGCAACGCACGACTTGCATTGCAATGTTTCCGAGCGAACGGTTGATATGTTGGACGGGTTGATTAGTTATCGCACCAATCCGCACGTGGATCAGCGCGAGCGCGCGGCCGAAGCTGCTGATTTGCTTAAGGAAATTCTGAGTGGTGTGCAAACGAAAAAAGCTTTTATTCGGTTGCCTATTACGCCTCCCTCAGTGACGTTACTGTCGGCACGCGGCCCTTATGCAGACTTAATCAAAATGGGGACGGCCATGATGCAGAAGCCGTCCGAAGGCCCGATTGCAAACGTCTCTGTTTCCGCTGGCTTTGTGTTTTCAGATTTGCCTAAGTGCGGGATTACGATTTGTGTCACCTCGCGTGGTGACCTTGCAGCAGCACAGCGGTGTGCAATAAAAATTGCGCGTGCTGCGTGGGCCGACCGTGCACGCTATGTGCCAGATATGCTGGAAGTCCCCGAGGCTGTTGCGCGGGCGCGCGAGACGAAAGTTCCTTTACTGTTTGCCGATGTGGCAGACAATCCTGGTGGCGGTGGCCGGGGCAACACGGCCTGGATGCTCAAAGCCTTTAACGACGCGAAAATTCCAGGTGTCGTGTTGGGTGTGTTCGTAGACCCTGAGTTGGCGCAACAGTGTCATGCTGCCGGTGAGGGTAATACGTTTGATGCCGTGTTCAATGCTACTGAAAGTAAGTTTTCCAAGCGTTACGAAGCGCGTGCGCGTGTCATTAAACTGTCGGATGGTGAGGGCACTGGTAGGCGTGGAGTGATTGGCGGCAAGAAATTTTCGCTTGGACCCTCTGCACTAATTGAGTTGGTGGATACGGGAACGCGAGTCGTTGTCGGCAGCTTGCGTCGACAGTTGTGCGAGCCCGCGATGCTAGAAATGCATGGGCTCGATATTTCAAAGATCCGCATCTTGATCGTCAAGAGCCGTGGCCATTACCGTGCCGGCTTTGACGAGTTTTTCTCTGAAGATCGAATTCTGGATGTGGATAGCCCAGGGCTCACCACACCCAACTTAAAGAATGTCGATTTCAAGCGTTTGCCACGCCCCGTATGGCCGATTGATCAGAATGCAGTATTTACTGAGCCGAGCTGGGCGAAGGGTCTGTAGCGCGTGATAGCGATGTAAGTTTTGGGTAGGGGCCGTCTTGCAGGGCGTGTGTCTGAAGGACCGTGCGCGCGACCTGTTTGCGGCTAATTTTCCCTTGTGGGTTACGAGGTAAAGTCTCGAGCGCTGCAAAAAGCCGAGGGCGCTTGTGTTTAGACATCGCTTCAAGAAGGTGTAGACATTCTTCTTCCCATCCTTCTTGCGCGCCTTCAGCAACGGCGGTGATGATCTCGCCCCAGTAATCCGAGTCAAGTGATGTGACACAGATTTGACCGCAGAGTGTGTTGGCGGCGAGTGCCACTTCGATTTCATCTGGATTAACGCGATAGCCGCCAGTCTTAATGACGTCAGCAACGCGGCCCGTCAGGACTAACCGGCCTGCTGTATCAAGATAGCCAAGGTCGCCCGTATTGTGCCAACCATCTGGTTCATGCGGTTTGAAACCGTTTGCATCAATGAGCCCAGCCGACATATGTGGGGCACGCAATAAAATCTCACCGTGTGGTTCGTCTTCAGAGAGCGCCTCTTGAATGCTGATCTCCACACCGCTTGCCGGCCAACCTACGCAAGCGCCGGCAGGGATGTTGTCTGCTGTCAGGTACGCATCTGTGGCACTGGGTTCAAGAACAGTAATGGGATTGACGCACTCAGACTTTCCGTAGGTAATGCGTACTTTAGGCCCGAACATTGCGCAGGCGCGTTTATAGAGCGCTGGCGTAAGCGGCTGTGTTCCGGTAAAAATACAACGAACATCTGTGTAGGTCGAGCCGGC
>CAIYWO010000172.1 GCA_903929925.1 uncultured beta proteobacterium
AGGCTGCTGACTTTGTGCGTAAAACGCAACTCGATGCACTGGCAATCGCGATTGGCACGAGCCACGGTGCCTACAAATTTACACGCAAGCCAACCGGCGATATCTTGTCGATCTCACGCATCAAAGAAATCAACAAGCGTTTGCCCAATACCCATCTGGTGATGCACGGCAGCTCGAGCGTTCCACAAGAACTGTTGGCAGAGATTCGCCAGTTCGGTGGCGACATGAAAGAAACCTACGGCGTACCGGTTGAAGAAATTCAAGAGGCGATCAAGTTTGGTGTGCGCAAGATCAACATCGACACGGATATTCGCCTGGCGATGACAGGCGCGATTCGCCGCTTCTTCGCAGAAAACCCTGGCAAGTTTGATCCACGCGAGTACTTGAAACCAGCGCGTGAAGCGGCTAAGGGCATTTGTGTTCAGCGCTATCAGCAGTTCGGTACTGCAGGTCAGGCTAGCAAGATCAAAGTGGTCCCGCTCAAAGATGTGGCTGCTCAGTACTCCGCTGGTAAGCTTTCGCAGGTCGTGCAATAGTGTCTGCAGCGCTTTATCAGTCCAGCATCAAATCCTTACCTCTGCTCGCGCGAGGTAAGGTCCGAGACATGTACGCGGTCGGCGACGACAAGTTGCTGATCGTCGCGTCTGACCGGATCTCTGCCTTTGATGTGATCCTGGATGATCCCATCCCGGGCAAGGGGCAGGTTCTAAAAGAGCTGACCGATTTTTGGTTAGAAAAATTAGCCCACATTCTGCCAAATCACTCGACGGGAGTAAGACCCGAAGACGTCGTGACGGCGGAGGAACGTGAGCAGGTGGTTGGTCGTGCCGTAGTCGTCAAGCGACTCAAGCCGATCTTGGTTGAAGCCGTCGCGCGTGGCTATTTAATTGGCTCGGGTTGGAAAGACTACCAACAGACGGGTTCTGTTTGTGGGATTGTCTTGCCACCTGGTTTGAAACAAGCCGGTAAGTTACCTCAGCCTATTTTTACGCCCGCTGCGAAGGCTGATGTTGGTTTGCACGATGAGAACGTTGATTTTGATCACGTCATCAAAGAAGTCGGACGTGAGATGGCTGAACGCATTCGCGACGTAACGTTACGCTTGTATTCGGAAGCAGCAACGTTTGCCGCAACCAAAGGCATCATGATCGCTGACACCAAATTTGAGTTTGGCCTGGATGCGCACGGTACCCTGCATTTGATGGATGAGGTCCTGACGCCTGATTCTTCGCGCTTTTGGCCTGCAGACGGCTACAAAGAGGGCATGAGTCCACCGTCTTTCGATAAGCAGTTTGTGCGTGATTGGCTCGAAACGCAGGACTGGGGTAAGACTCCGCCTGCGCCACGACTCCCTGCGGACGTGATCGCTAAAACAGCGGCCAAGTATCGTGAAGCATTGGATCGACTGACAGCTTAGTCTTTGCCTTGCGCAGCGCGCATTGGGTTCGCGTGCGTAAATGATTATCTTTCTGACTTGCGAGAGTTTGTAATGAACGCACCTGCTAGCGCTGCCGCACCGGTTGTCGGTGTCATCATGGGTTCCTCCAGTGACTGGGAGGTTATGCAGCATGCAGTCACAATGCTCAACGATTTTGGTGTGCCGTGTGAGACGCGCGTCGTCTCTGCGCATCGCATGCCGTTGGACATGGCGGAATACGGAGCAGCTGCAGCGGGTCGCGGTTTGCGTGCTGTGATTGCTGGAGCCGGGGGTGCCGCGCATTTGCCTGGCATGATGGCTGCTCTCACAGAAGTCCCAGTGTTTGGTGTGCCGGTGCCTTCGCGCTATTTGCGCGGCGAAGATTCTTTATTGTCGATTGTGCAAATGCCTAAAGGTGTGCCCGTCGCGACGTTTGCGATTGGTGAGGCAGGCGCGGCAAACGCAGCGTTGCACGTGATTGCAAATTTGGCCACGACTGACGCAGCCCTGCGTGAAAAACTTAAAGCCTTTCGTGCTCGTCAGACTGAGGCCGCGCGTGCGATGAAGGTGCCTTTGTGATTGCACCGGGTGAGTGGTTGGGTTTGATGGGTGGCGGCCAACTGGGCCGTATGTTCTGTCATGCTGCACAATCGTTGGGGTATCGCGTCGCTGTGCTGGATCCGGCCAGTGAAGGTCCTGCCGCCTCGGTCGCGGATCTGCACATACAGGCCGAGTACGATGATCACACGGCGCTACTCAAGTTAGCGCAACGTTGTCGCGCTATCACCACTGAATTTGAAAACGTACCCGCACAAAGTTTGCAGGCGCTCGCTGCGCATAGCCGTGTCACGCCCGGCGCGCACGCCGTGGAGATCGTGCAAGACCGTATCGCAGAGAAAGCTTTCATCGCTTCGCAAGGTGTCGCTGTTGCACCATACGCCGCAATTCGCAGTGAGGCAGAGCTACGCTCAGCGCCTGCGAACCTGTTTCCTGGGATCCTCAAGGTTGCGCGTCTCGGTTATGACGGCAAGGGTCAGGCTAGAGTTCGAAACGCAGATGAGGCGCTCAAAGCCTTTGCAGAGTTCGGCAGCGTGCCTTGCGTACTTGAGGCGATGCTTGATCTGAAAGAAGAGCTGTCTGTTGTGCTTGCTCGTGGACTCGATGGCTCTTGTGAGGTTTTTCCGGTTGCGCGTAATGTGCATGAGCAGGGCATTCTTGCGGTCACCACACTGGATCTGCAACCTGTGCCGATGACTGAGCGCGCAACGCAAGCGGCGCTTGCTATTGCACGTGGCCTGAATTATCAGGGCGTGATGTGTGTGGAATTCTTTGTCGTAGGTGATGACGAACTGCTCGTCAATGAGATCGCTCCACGCCCTCACAACAGCGGTCATTTCAGTATGAATGCGTGCGTGACGAGCCAATTCGAGCAGCAAGCACGTGTCATGGCCGGTTTGCCTTTAGGTAGCACGCGGTTGCTTGCTCCCGTTGTGATGTTGAATATCTTGGGTGATGTCTGGTATCCCGGTGACGATGATATGCAGGCGGAACCAAACTGGGCAGGTGTGTTAGCCGTACAAGGCACTTCGCTGCATTTGTATGGCAAGCGTGAGGCAAGGCGTGCTCGAAAGATGGGGCATGTCAATTGCACTGGGACCACACTTGCGCAAGCGGTTGATGCCGCAAATCAGGTCGTTGCTCTCTTGCGATTGCCTGTCGCTGCGACCACTTGATTCAGAGCGCTCAGGTGTTTGCGTCCGATTCGGAAATCGACCGTGCGGTGAAGGTGCTGGCCGACGGCGGTTTGGTGGCGTTCCCAACTGAAACAGTCTATGGTTTGGGTGCGGATGCCGAGAGCGTGCGTGCGGTGAACGGTATCTACCTTGCAAAAGGCCGGCCCCAGAATCATCCCGTCATTGTGCATGTCGCCCCCGAAGCCGATCTAACGTATTGGGCTGATACTGTGCCACCTGAGGCGCAGTTATTGATCGATGCGTTTTGGCCGGGTCCACTTACCCTGATACTTAAGCGTGCAGCGCATATCCCAGAGGTCGTGAGCGGGGGGCAGGATAGCGTCGGTTTACGTTGTCCATCGCATCCGGTTGCGCAGCGTTTGATTCGTGCCTTCGCTGCGACCAAGACGTCTGGGCAGGCAGGGATCGCCGGCCCCTCAGCGAATAAATTTGGCCGAGTGTCGCCAACCCTTGTTGCACATGTACGTGATGAATTTCCTGAACTGGTTGCGCAGGGATTACCAATTTTAGAGGGTGGTGCAAGTACCGTCGGAATTGAGTCGACCATTATCGATCTATCCCGGTTGGCCTCGGGTGTTGGGCCTGTCTTGCTCCGCCCCGGCCATATTAGTGCGGCACAAATTGCTGAAGTGTTGGCCCAACCCGTACTCGATGCTGATGCACAAGCGCCGCGCGTGTCTGGCGCACTTAGATCTCATTATGCACCGCGCACCCCTCTCACCTTACTGTCTGCAACGAGTCTGCTTGAGTGCGCGCGCGAGCTTGTCATTCCTGAAAATAAAAAAGTAGTGTGTGTCGCGACAACGGTGCGACCAGACGCCCATGTGCGTCGTGCTGGTGTCGACTGGGTCACTATGCCCAGTGATCCGCAGGGGTATAGCCAGGTGCTGTATGCAACCTTGCGGTCGCTCGACCAAGCGGGCTATCTGCGGATTTACTGGGAAACAGCACCGAATGGCCCCCAATGGCTGGGTGCGGCTGACCGACTTGGGCGCGCTGCCGCCTAAGCAAAACCCCATAAGATAAGTTCTGATCACCTCTGGAATATGTAGGTGAATTTGAAAATTTAAATTATGCTAGGTGTCGCAAATCTCACAGAGACAAACGCACTGGTTTTATCCAGAGCGTCAACAATATTCAAAGAGAGCGACTATGCAGAAATTTATATATGGGCTATTGGGCTTGGTGAGCCTGTTATTCGTGCAAGGTCATGCACTGGCGCAGACCTATCCAGACAAACCAATTAAATTAATTGTCCCGTGGCCCCCTGGAGGTGGCGCGGACGTCGTCTCACGTCTCTTGTCCAAAGCTGTCGGCGATGATCTTGGCACACAGGTGATTATTGATAACCGTGGCGGAGCGGCCGGCAATATCGGTGCGACGGCGGCAGCGCGCTCAACACCCGACGGCTACACAATTGTTTTTGCATATTCCGGGACACATTCGATTAATCGACATTTGTATAAGTCGATGCCTTTCGAAGAAAGTGATTTCGCACCCGTCGTGTTTGTAGCGTCTGTTCCTCAGTTGTTGACTGTTAGAGCCGATAGCCCCTACAAGTCTGTGGCAGATGTGATTGCCGCCGCGAAAGCCAATCCAGGAAAGCTTACCTACGGTTCAAGCGGTAACGGTGCGATTAATCATTTGGCGGGACAAATGTTTGCTGACATGGCGGGCGTCAAGCTGCAACATGTTCCATACAAAGGAGGGGCGCCCGCGACCAATGCGATTCTGTCGGGCGAAATCGATCTCATTTTCGGTGAACCTGCTCCGTTGTTACCACATGTGAAAGGTGGGAAGTTGCGTGCGCTGGCGGTGACAAGCGCTAAGCGTTCTCCCGGCGTACCCGATCTCCCCACCATTGCAGAAGTTGCTGTACCTGGGTACGAGGTAACGTCATGGAACGGCTTTCTTGCACCAGCAGGAACCCCAGACGCAGCAATCAAACGACTAAACGCTTCGTTTAATAAGGTTCTGGCGGATCCGGCCATGCGCGAGCGTTTGATCCAGATGGGTTACGAGCCCGTGGGCGGAGCACCTGAGCTGTTCTCGGCGCATATCGCTGCAGAAACAAAAAAATGGGGCCCCGTGATTAAAGCCTCCGGCCTTGAGATGAATTAGATGATATTCATGAGCCAAAGCGGGATCACAGATCCCGCTGGTGAGGCCGCCTGGCGAGAGTGGTATGTCGAGCACTTGCGGATCATGTGCACCGTGGACGGGATCGATTCGGCCCAGCGCTTTCGCACGCGATCGCCGGGCTGGCCACCGTCTCTTGCTATGTACAGCATTCGTGCGCCTGAGGTATTTGTTGATCCGTACTATCAAAAAATTCGAGGAATGGGGCCTTGGCTAGAGTTAATCGATAGGCGCTACTACAAAAGAAATTTGTTTGAGGGTGAGCCTGGCGGTCAAGCAATCGTTGCGCCACGCTTAGAGCAGGACGAGGTCTTGCTCGTGACGGATCAGCCTTCGGCTGCGCTCGCGGACTCTACGCATTCATTTACGTGGCTTAAAACGGTTGGATTAGATCTGAGCACGCCGTACCGAGGGATCTGCGTGATATCGCAGGCGCAGCTACGAACTCTGCCCCAGCGTACCGATATCGCGGTCTACACACCAGACTAAACTGACATGGATTCTTCAAGATTCACCTTGATCGCAGGTGCAACCGGTCAAATCGGTAGCAGTGTGGGCACGCATTTGTTTGAACAACAGGGCTGGAACCCTCTCGGGCTTGCGCGCACACCCAGACAGGATGCGCCATATCCGATGTTGGCGCTTGATCTGACGGACGCAAAAGATTGTGCCATTAAGATCGCAAAACTCCCGAATGTGACACACGTTCTATACGCAGCACGATACGACCACT
>CAIYWO010000173.1 GCA_903929925.1 uncultured beta proteobacterium
GTAGGCCATCCTTTGCCAGGGTCTGTCATGAAGGGCGGCTCGCTCAATAAATTACGCGAGAAGGTCAAAGCATCCATGGCCGCAAACGCTTAAGCGAGGAAACCTATCATGACCGATATCACGCGCGACCTCGGTCGCTTTATCGCTGGTTTGAAGTTCGAGCACATTCCCAAAGATGCGCTGGACGTTATTTATACAGGCTTCGCCGATTGCGTTGGTGTGATGTTAGCTGGTAGGGAAGAGCCTCCCACGCGCATATTGACCGACGTCCTTGCACCACAGCCAGGTCCATCGACGTTGGTGTTTGGCGCGCAAACTGCAAGTGCTCCGGATGCTGCATGGATCAATGGCGTTGCCGCGCATGCGTTGGATTTCGATGACGTTGCACTCAAGGGACACCCAAGCACGGTGCTTGTCCCGGCAATTCTGGCTGAGGCGCAGTCTCTGGGTTCATCGGGCCGCGATATGGTGGTTGCGTATGCGGCAGGGTATGAGGTTTGGGCGGAGTTAGCACGGCGTGATCCAGATCACTACCATACTAAGGGATGGCATCCTACTGGCATCCTCGGTGCGATTGGCTCGGCGGCTGCCTGTGCATCATTGAACAAGTTAAATGCCGAGCAGTGCGCGATGGCAATCTCGATGGGTGCTTCGCAGAGCGCTGGCACGATGGCGAACTTTGGGACGATGACTAAGCCGTTTCATGCAGGGCGCTCTGCGCAATCAGGTGTCATGGCTGCTCGGCTGGTGAAGGCTGGCTTCACCTCAGCGACAGATGCCCTTGAACATCCGCAAGGCTTCTTGGCTGCTGTATCGCCAAGTGGTCGGTTCGACGTGACAAGCGCAGTTCAGGCAGGCAATCCTTGGAAACTTTCGATCAGCAAGCTGTCAGTCAAGAAGTATCCGTTGTGTTTTTGTACACATCGTGCGCTGGATGGCATGCTGGATCTTGTCGCTGAACATGCCATCAGCGGTGACGAAATTGAATCCATTACTGCGATGACCAGTGTGCGTAACACCAAGGTGCTGCGTAATCACAACCCGCAAACTGGTCTTGAAGCGAAGTTCAGTATGGAGTTTGCAATGGCGTCCTGTGTGGTTGCCGGCCGTGCAGGCTTGACTGAATTGGTTGACGATTTTGTTGTGCGTCAAGACGTACAGGACTTGATGAAAAAAGTCATGGTGTTGCCCGACGAGAGGGAGCATCCGAACTTGCCGGGCTATTCGCCTTTTGATCTCGTGACCGTCAAACTAAAAGATGGAAAGACGATTGAAAGCCGTCAAGTTGTCGCTGTCCGTGGTGGCCCAGACTTGCCACTGAGCCGTGAGCAATTGTGGGCTAAGTTTGAGGACTGCGCGCGCGTAGGACAGGTTGAGTTCTCCTCGCGTCAACTGTTTGATGCCTTGATGTCTCTGGATCAAGTCGCACGTGTCTCTGATTTGCCCGGTTTGGCGTCTGGAAAAAAGTAAGTGTTGAATAAAAAAAGCGGCCCGTGTCTAAGACACGGGCCGCTTTTCTATTGATTGACGGCGTTTGGTTAACCGACGTTCTTACGCAACAACTCAATAGTGCGCTCGCGAGCTAATTTTGCTGAAGCTGCATCATAGGAGCCACGCTGGTCGCAGTTAAAGCCGTGACCCGCTGGGTAGAAGAAGCTTTGCTCGTTAGGGTAGGCAGCCGCCACAACTTTTGCCTGCTCGAGCGTGATCGAGTGATCCGTTTCGCCGAAGTGAAACATGACGGGGCACTTTGGCGTTTCTTTGAGGAAGTTTGGAATCGCACCACCGTAATAGGGGGCTGAGCAGCTCAGACCCGCAACGCGCCCTGCTGCGAGCCATGCAAGCACGCCGCCCCAGCAATAGCCTACGATCCCAGCCTTGCCCGCTGATTTACCGTACTCAAGTGCGGCTGCCACATCTAGCATTGCGTCGTCGAAGCTGATTTTCTTCATGATCTCAACGCCAGCAGCAATATCCGGCTGTGTGTAGCCCGCATCATACTTGCGCTGGCCGCGATCAAAGAATGCTGGTGCTATCGCCAGATAGCCATCTTGCGCATAGCCGTCGGTGACAGATTGAATATGGCTGTTCACACCAAAGATCTCTGGTGCGATCACAACTAGCCCGCGAGGTTTGCCTGCTGGCTCAGCAACGTAAGCGTCAAATTGGTGGCCATCAGAGGCCTTAAGTTGTACGAATTTACCCATTTGTATCTCCTGTTAGCGCGATGCTGCGGTATGGTATTGCACGGATTATAATCAAAGGTTCGATATGAAACACAGCGATGCAAATGTCTTGGCACCCTCCGGACGGCTGCGTGTCGGTCTATATCCTGGAAGTCCAACTTCATTTCTTGCCGCTCAGGGACAGATGCCGGACCGCGGTTTAGGTTTTGAGTTGGGGCAGGGATTTGCATCGTTTTTAGGTGTTCCGTTTGAGCCTGTGTTATTCCCCACGAATGGTGAAATTCTTAGCGCAGTTCAGCAAGAATTGCTTGATCTCGTATTGGTGAATGCGACGCCTGTACGTGCGCAATACCTCGCCTTGGCTGAGCCCCTCCTGTTTACAGATCAAACTTATCTTGTTGGTCCCAATTGTGCTGTGCGTAGCATGACCCAGATTGACACTCTCGGACTGAAGATCGGCGTGTCGGCTGGCAGCACGTCTGAGGCAACATTGCCGGGGCTACTGAAGCACGCCAGCGTGGTGCCGACACAGGGCCTCGATCAGGTTGTTCAGTTATTGCAAGAAGGTACGCTTGACGCGTTTGCCACGAACGCCACCGTGTTGTACGAACTGGCAGACCGTGTCACGGGGGCTACCCTCTTAGAGGGGGCGTGGGGAACTGAGTGCATCGCTCTGGGTATTCCCAAAAGACGGGAGTCAGTATTAGGGGTGTTGCGTAATTTTAGTCAAGCCGCTCAAGTGAGCGGCTTGGTCGAACAAGCGATACGCCGCACAGGGATGCGCGGCGCTCGACTTTAGTTTTCGTATGCAGATTCGCCGTGCGAATTGATATCCAAACCTTCGCGCTCTTGATCTTCAGGCACACGGATTCCAAACAGCATGTCCGCAATCTTGAAGGCAATGTAGGCGACGACGGCAGACCAAACCAAGGTCACGAGTACTCCTTGAGTTTGAATCCATAACTGACCGGAAATCGAATACTCGGCCGATGCCGCATTTGTGACGTAATCGAAAATCCCAGTGCCGCCCAAGGATGGTGCTGCAAATACACCGGTCAGGATTGCGCCCAAGATCCCAGCAACGCCATGAATGCCGAAGACGTCCAAGCTGTCGTCGGAACCAAGCATGCGCTTGAGGCCACTCACACCCCATACGCAAGCAAAACCAGCAACTGCGCCAATCGCTAGCGCACCCATTGGCCCAACAAAGCCTGCGGCAGGAGTAATACCAACTAAGCCGGCAACGCAACCTGATGCAGCACCGAGCATGGAAGGCTTACCTTTTAGTACCCACTCTGCACATGTCCAACCCAACACGGCTGCGGCGGTTGCTAGTAAGGTATTTGCGAAGGCTAAGGCAGCGGTACCGTTTGCTTCGAGTGCTGAACCCGCGTTAAAGCCAAACCAACCAAACCACAACAGTGATGCACCAACCATTACATGAACCATGTTGTGTGGTTTCATCGGCTCTTTACCAAAACCGATTCGCTTACCGATCACGAA
>CAIYWO010000174.1 GCA_903929925.1 uncultured beta proteobacterium
ATTGCAGAAATGGCAATTACTGCAAAGGTATTGCAACTCGGTGTGCCGTTAGTAACAGCCTTTCAAGTATTCAGAATGGCTGGTGTTGTATTGGTAACAGGGCCCCTGTATGTACATGTGGTGTCTAAATACTTTCAAAATTATGGTGTTGCAAAGAGATAGACTTATCCCCGGTTGCTAGACGGTTACTAACAAGATAGTCACATAGTTATCTACATAGATATCCACAGGAAACTGAAGGGACAGTCGGTTTGCCTGAATATGTTTCACGTGAAACAACCGTCCGGCAGAGAGCTTGCTTATTTAGTTGTCCACAGAGAGTTAAAAGTTTGCATTTAATTGTCGCCCTGTGTTTCAGGCGGTCTTTGAGCCTTTCGCTTGAACTAGCTCGCTATGCAGGGAAAGATACCCACAACGTTGTACACAGCCAATACGTCATTATTGTTTTGTTTCACGTGAAACATCGCCACGCCGGATAGCTCGGTCTATAATCCGTTCCCCACGTAAGCCCTCTTGCCTCTAAATTAAATGGATTATCCAACCGTTTTCGACGTCATCGTTGTTGGTGGCGGTCATGCTGGAACTGAAGCTGCCCTTGCCGCGGCGCGAAGTGGCGCGAAAACGCTTTTGCTGACACATAATATAGAGACGCTTGGCCAGATGTCCTGCAATCCATCTATTGGTGGTATTGGAAAAGGGCATTTGGTTAAGGAAGTCGATGCGCTTGGCGGAGCGATGGCGATTGCGACAGATGAGGCAGGTATACAGTTTCGCATCTTAAATGGTTCTAAAGGGCCGGCAGTTCGTGCAACACGCGCACAAGCAGATCGTGTTCTTTATAGAAAAGCAATTCGCGGTAGGTTAGAAAACCAAGAAAACCTGTGGCTGTTTCAGCAAGCAGTCGATGATTTGCTTCTAGAAGGCGACCGGGTTTGTGGTGCAGTAACCCAAACAGGCTTGTCTTTTAGGTCGCGCAGCGTTGTGTTGACTGCTGGTACGTTTCTAAATGGTCTCGTCCATGTTGGCTTGAACAACTATTCGGCTGGTCGTGCGGGTGATCCGTCAGCATCAACCTTGGGCCGTCGACTGAAAGAAATGCAGTTACCCCAGGGCCGACTTAAAACAGGTACACCCCCAAGAATTGATGGGAGAAGTATTAATTTTGCTATCTTGGAAGAACAACCTGGTGACTTAGATCCAATTCCAGTATTTTCTTATTTAGGTGCGGCGTCAATGCATCCTAAGCAAGTGCCGTGCTGGGTTACCCACACGAATGAACGCACTCATGAAATTATTCGAGGTGGTCTAGATAGATCACCCATGTATAGCGGAGTGATTGAGGGTGTTGGCCCTCGATATTGCCCGTCGATTGAAGACAAGGTTCACCGTTTTGCAGATAAGAACGCTCACCAAGTCTTCCTGGAGCCAGAGGGCCTCGACACACACGAAATTTATCCAAACGGCGTGTCTACCAGCTTACCTTTTGACGTGCAGCTCGAGCTAATTCGTTCGCTACGCGGACTTGAACAGGCACACATTGTTCGCCCAGGCTATGCGATTGAATATGATTATTTTGATCCGCGTGAACTAAAACAAAGTTTAGAAACAAAGTTGATAAGCGGGCTGTTTTTCGCTGGACAAATTAACGGTACAACAGGCTATGAAGAGGCTGCCGCGCAAGGCCTGCTAGCTGGAATTAACGCGGCGCGTTTTGCTCGCGAAGAAACGCCCTTTGTGTTGCGTCGTGATCAGGCCTATATGGGCGTTCTGATCGATGACCTAGTGACAAAAGGGGTGACAGAGCCCTATCGAATGTTTACCTCTCGTGCTGAATACCGTCTAAGTTTGCGTGAAGATAATGCGGATTGGCGCTTAACGGAACTGGGCCGTACCTTCGGTTTGGTCGATGATATTCGTTGGGATGCTTTTGGCCGAAAGCGAGATGCGGTTGAAAAAGAAGTGCAACGCTTGCGGTCAACCTGGGTAAATCCTCGCATGATGTCTGCGGACAGTGCTCGCGCCGTGTTGGGCAAAGAAATTGAGCGTGAGTACTTGCTATCGGATTTGGTCAAGCGCCCGAACGTTTCCTATCTGTCTTTGATGCAGATGACCTATAACGACGGGGTGGAACTACCTCTGGGTGTTCCTGCAGGAGAGGTAGCCGAGCAGGTTGAAATTCAGATTAAGTATGAAGGCTATATCGCCCGGCAACAAGAAGAGATCGAGCGGCAACAAACCCACGAGGATCAGGAGATTCCTGAGGAGTTTGATTTTGAAGGAATCGCAAGCCTTTCCTTTGAGGTGAGACAAAAGCTTAAGGCGCATCGCCCACAGACAGTTGGCCAGGCGTCACGCATTTCCGGGGTGACCCCCGCTGCAATCTCATTACTACTGATTCACCTCAAACGCCATCACTACGGCGTGGCCGCGGCAACCAAGTAATGCAGACGGTAATGGATACCAGCTCCTATAGCCAGCGCGTAGCGAAGGCGTGTGAGGTGCTGGGACTTCGTGCGACGAGTCAACAAATCGCTCAATTACTGCAATATGTTGAACAATTACAGCGTTGGAACCGCAGCTATAACCTCACGGCAATTCGCGACCCTGAGCAAATGTTGACTCAGCACATCCTTGATTGCTTAGCCGTTGTGTCTCCGATACAGCGCACGATTGATGCCTTAGCCACCCATGAGCCAATGGTGTTAGATGTGGGTTCCGGTGCGGGGTTGCCTGGCGTTGTGTTGGCAATCATGTTGCCGGCTGTCCAGGTAACCTGCGTCGATGCCGTTGAAAAGAAAATGACCTTTGTGCGTCAAATGCGCGGGGTCTTGGGTTTGACGAACCTAAGCGCAACACACGCACGCATTGAGACGCTGTCGGCACAATATGATGTAGTTATATCGCGTGCCTTCGCTTCACTGTCAGACTTTGCCAAAAATTCGGGCGCACGTGTATTGCCTACCGGTAGCCTTGTTGCAATGAAAGCACGCCCGACCGACGAAGAATTTGCAGAGCTCGCGGCACAGACAGCCTGGTCAATCGCCAAAGTAGAACCTTTACATGTTCCAGAGTTGCAAGCCCAGCGTTGCTTGGTTTGGCTACACCGGACGGAAAACTCATGACAAACAACACCTCAGTAACTGCGCGAGTTTTTTGTATCGCCAATCAAAAA
>CAIYWO010000175.1 GCA_903929925.1 uncultured beta proteobacterium
AAGCCAAACACACTCAAAATAGCCCTGCATAACAAGCAAATCCAACTCGGCTTGTGGTGCGCTTTATCCAACTCCTACTCGACAGAGATCGTCGCAGGCTCCGGATACGACTGGCTCACGCTAGACATGGAGCACTCGCCCAACGACTTGCATAGCGTACTGACGCAGCTACAAATGCTCGGTGCCTACCCACTCGAACCGGCTGTCAGACTCGTTAGGTTTGATAAGGATCTAGTCAAACAATATCTTGACATGGGTGTGCGGACACTCATTCTTCCCAACGTTGAATCCGCGGATCACGCCAAAGAAATTGTGCAAGCAACGCGTTACCCACACCAAGGCATCCGAGGTGTGGCCGGTCAACACCGGGCCAACCGCTGGGGCCGGATTGCAAACTATGCGCAAACAGCTTCTGAGCAAATCTGCGTCTTGGTGCAGATTGAATCAGCAGATGGCGTTAAATTTTTTGACAGCATCATCGCCGTCGACGGCGTAGACGGCGCATTTATTGGCCCCAATGACATGGCTGCCAGCATGGGTTTCTTGGGCCAACAGCACCATCCAGACGTTCAGCGCGCAATACAGACTTTGCCTGGCATCGCTGCCAAGCATGGCAAATCGATCGGAATCCTTGCTGCAAACGAAGCGGATGTACAGCGCTACCTTGCGTGGGGCTACAAAATGGTAGGTTTAGGCTCAGACCAAGGATTGCTCGCCAAAGCCAGCGACACAATCCTTGGCAACTGTCGTCAGTTCGTTAAAACGCTCAAGTAGTTCAGACGTTTGAACGACTAGGACGCCACGAGTTAAAAACTACGAGGCGTCCAGCACCACCCTATCACTCACAAGATCTGTGATTTCGTCATCACGAAACCCGAACTCTCGCAATACTTGAACAGTATGCTGACCGAGACCGGGAGCGGGCGTAGCGGGAGTGCGAGGTTGCTCAGAAAACTTCACCGGGAACCCTACCCCTTTTACCAGCCCTGCCTGTGGATGAACGGACTCAACCACCATCTCACGTGCTAACGCTTGTGGATGCGTGAGGGCTTCCTCAATGGTGTGCACTGGGCCCGCGGGGACGCCAGTCTTGTCAAATACAGCGATCCACTCTGCCGTTGTCTTTTTGCAAAGTTCGGCTTCGATCAATTGTTCGAGCACCTCACGATTGGCGAGCCGAATCGTGTTGTTCTCAAAGCGTGGGTCCGTCTTCCACTCGGGATGACCAAGCGTTTCAGCAACGCGCTCCCAATTGGCTTGATTCGCGCCACCGATATTGAGGTAGCCATTAGCGGTCTTAAAAGCCTGATACGGAGCAGTCAAGGGATGAGCCGATCCACCGGGACCTGCTGACAACCCTGTCGCAAAAAACATGGCTGCTTGCCAATAGGTCTGTTGCATCGCGGCTTCCATCAACGAGGTGTCGACAATTTGCCCTAGCCCAGACTTACCGCGCTCGATCAGTGCTGCCAGTACGCCTACGCAAGACAAGATCCCAGCATTGATATCCGAGACAGGATTACCGGTCTTAGCTGGCGGACCACCTGGGTGGCCTGTAATACTCATCAGGCCACCAAAGCCCTGCGCAATCAAATCAAAGCCACCTTTGTCAGCAAGCGGGCCAGTTCGACCATAGCCCGACACGACTGCATAAATCAGACCTGGGTTGACCGCCTTCAACACGTCGTAACCGACGCCAAGCTTCTCCATCGTGCCACGTCGATAGTTCTCAGTCAGAACATCTGCATGCACAACCATGCGCTTGAGTACATCCGCACCTTTCGGATTCTTCAGATCAAGACCCATGCCCCGTTTGTTTCGATTCAAAATCAAAAACGG
>CAIYWO010000176.1 GCA_903929925.1 uncultured beta proteobacterium
ATGTGGCGACCAAACTGAACGCCTTGCGAGGTCGCGCGCACAGGCACAGCACCTTTCCAGTCCGTAAAGTTCGAGCCTGTCAGATCGGCTGAGCCGCCCAACATCTCTGGCAACAGTTCAACCAATGCCGTAATAGCCAATTGCGAAGCTTTGCGCGACGCAATCGTTTCAGCTTTCTCGTTAGTCGCTGCAAGCAACTTCTGTGCAGCGTCCGAGAACCCTGCCGGAAGCTCACCGCGCATACGGCGCATGAACTGCTCTGCTTGTTCAGGATATTTCGTGGCGTACGCATCAAAGGACTTCTGCCAGACCGACTGAGACTGCGCCCCAGCAGCTCGTTGATCCCAACCTTTGTAAACCGACTCTGGGATTTCAAAAGGTGCGTGCGGCCAACCGATCGCGGCGCGTGTCGCTGCGATTTCATCAGCGCCAAGAGGTGCTCCGTGGACCTTATCGGTACCCGCGACGTTCGGTGCGCCCTTACCAATCACAGTGCGACAAATCACGAGTGTTGGACGCACGTTTTGCTTACCCAACTGTTGGGCTTGCTTAAGTGCATGATCCACAGCGTCTACGTCATGGCCGTTTGCGACGCGCACAATATTCCAGCCATAACCCTCAAAGCGCTTGGCGGTATCGTCGGCAAACCAGTTTTCTACCTTTCCATCAATCGAGATGCCATTGTCGTCGTAGAGAACAATTAACTTAGACAACCGCAAGGTGCCCGCAAGCGAACACACCTCGTGCGAGATGCCTTCCATCAGACAGCCATCACCAACGAAAGCGTAGGTGTGGTGATCGACGATCGCATGATCTGGGCGGTTGAATTCTGCAGCAAGTAAAGCCTCTGTTAGGGCCATCCCCACCGCGTTTGCCAAGCCTTGTCCCAACGGACCTGTCGTCGTTTCAACCCCGGGCGTGATGCCAACTTCAGGGTGTCCCGGTGTTTTAGAGTGCAATTGCCGAAACTTGCGCAGCTCTTCCATGGGCAAGTCATAGCCCGTCAGATGCAGCAGTGCGTACAGCAGCATGGAACCATGGCCATTGGACAGTACGAAGCGATCTCGATTTGCCCAGGCAGGATCAGCTGGATTGTGTTGTAAGTGGCGTGTGAACAGCGCCTGCGCCATTTCTGCCATTCCCATTGGGGCGCCCGGATGACCCGAGTTCGCTTGCTGGACAGCATCCATAGCCAGTGCGCGGATAGCGTCGGCCAGTTTGACGGGGGTATGGTTGGATTGGCTCATGCGATGTATCCCTAGCCAGACGGCCGCAGGATCGAAAAATGGGTTACAAAACGCAAGAGTTTAGCACCCGTATATCCCCTTACCCCCAGACCGAGTCGCCTTGATGACAGCACCACGCTTTTACTGCCAGGACCCGATTTCCGGCAATAAAACCCTCGCACTTCCGGCGACGGTTGCGCATCATGTCAGAGTGCGTCGTTTAGCGGCAGGCTGTGAAATCGTGCTGTTTGACGGTCGAGGCGGTGAAATCAGCGGAGTACTTGAGTTCGACGGAAAGATAGCCCAAGTAAAGCTTGGGAATCACACTCCAAGGGAAGTTGAACTCTTAGGTGGCCTGACCCTCATCCAGGGACTGCCCTCAGGTGACAAAATGGACTGGGTCATAGAAAAGGCGGTCGAACTCGGTGTCCGACGGATCATCCCGATTGCTGCGCACCGCAGCGTACTCAAGCTCACAGGCGATCGTCTAACCAAGCGGCTGTTGCATTGGCAAGGGATTGTCATTGCCGCCTCTGAGCAATGCGGCCGCAACCGCTTGATGGAAGTACTGCCGCCCCGAAGCTTGGAACAAACGCTCACTCAAAAAGATTTAGGCCTAACACTACTCTGCGATCCTGCAGCACAAGGTGACTTGAGTGCGGCGTTACAAACGCAGCCGGAAATTCTAAGTTCTGGGATTAGTTTCCTGGTCGGACCAGAGGGCGGTTGGAGCACCGAGGAACTTGCGATGACTCAACGCCAGCAAGTCAAGAGCGTGCGCTTCGGCTCTCGGGTCCTGCGCAGCGAAACCGCAGGGCTCGCGCTGGCTGCGGCGACGACCGCCTTACTCGGCTGGTAGAACGAGGCCTTAACTTGGCTCGTCACTCCAGTTGTGGACGACGCCCGGCTTGTCATCTGCATGCTTACCTGCGTGATGAATCCCGTAAATGAAGACCATGCCATTTTCACGCGCATAAGACACGGTGTCGTTCAG
>CAIYWO010000177.1 GCA_903929925.1 uncultured beta proteobacterium
AGTCATCAAACTCACCACGCTTGCCAGCGCGGTCGCAATGCCCGAACTGTTACGGGTCGCGCGGGACGCACAATCACTGGTCTACAACCCCTCGCCAATCGTATTGGCAGCAATCTTCTACCTCGTCTTGCTCTGGCCACTCGTGCGCTTACTCAGCCGTTTCGAGCACAAGAAGATGGGCGGTGGACATTAGATCAAAAGGCCGTTAGTTCAAGTCGAAATCAAACAATCAGTTACGATTTAGTACAAATAAAATATAGACTTGCTATGCTGCAACGGTAGAAAATTCGTAGTCATTAATCTTTAGTAGTTGATTTATGCCTACGATTAGCTCTTTTTATGGCATCCTGATTCGGATGTTCTTCAATGACCATGCGCCTCCTCACTTCCATGTCGAGTATGCAGAATTTAAGGCAACCGTAAATATTATTACTTTAGAGGTTTCATGCGGTACGCTTCCAAGGAGAGCCCAGGAGCTTGTCACCGATTGGGCAAAGCAGCATCAGGCAGAGCTACTCGATGATTGGAATCTTTGTATGTCAAAATGCCAACCCAAACCAATAGATCCATTAATTTGAGACTTTTATGTATTGGGACGTTACAAATATCGAATTGATTGAGCACCTTAAGCTAAAGGTGACGTTTCTCGATGGCTTATCCGGAACAGTTAAATTTGAGCCATCCCACCTGACAGGAGTGTTCGCCTCCTTAAAGGATCCTGCATTTTTCTGTCAGGCGCATATAGAATCCGGTGCGGTGACCTGGCCAGGCGGCGTTGATCTCGCGCCAGACGCCATGCACAAGGAAATTAAAAGTAACGGGGCTTGGGTACTGCGCTAAATCAGCACGAACACTAACTAACATTTAAAAAATCATGAAAATCCTTGTTGCCCGTATGAACCACGAGACCAATACGTTCTCGCCTATTGCAACCCCCTTGAAGTCTTTCGGTGACAACGGACCCTTGTATGGTGCAGAAGCATACGCAGCATCAAAAGGCACTCGCACCGGAATCGCGGCCTTTATTGATGTCCTTGAGGCAGCAGGTCACGAAGTTGTTGTTGCCTGTACGGCCACTGCCAACCCCAGCGGGTCTGTTTGCGCTAAAGCCTATACCCACTTAAGCGACACGATCGTTGCAGCAGCCAAAGGCTGTGATGCGGTTGCGCTTGACTTGCACGGCGCCATGGTCGCTGAAAACTCCGACGATGGCGAAGGTGATTTGCTTGAGCGTGTACGTAAGGCGCTACCGAATGCACCCATCGCTGTCGCACTCGATCTGCACGGAAAGATGACCGACAAGATCATCAACAACAGCGATATTGTCATCAGCTTTAAGACCTATCCTCACGTTGATATGTACGAAACCGGTGAACATGCGGGGCGCCTGTTAGTAGACATGATTAATCAGCGCATCAAACCAACAATTGCTTGGCGTCGTCTGCCACTGATTTTGAATACCCTCTGTAGTCGCACAGATATCGGTCCTATGCACGAAGCGGTAAAACTCGCCCGTGCGGCTGAGGCCAAAGGTATGTTGGGTGCATCTGTATTAGCAGGCTTTGCCTTGGCCGACATTGCGGCGCCTTGCATTAGTGTTGTCGTAGTCAGCAATAATGATCAAGCGGCTGCTGAAGCAACCGCACAGGAAATCGCCGATTACATCTGGACGAATCGCGATGGCTTCATTTACAAAAACGAGCCACTTGCGGATTCCATCGCTCGCGCCAAGGATCTCGCTGCGGCACCCGGCACCGGTCCCGTTTTACTGTTAGATCATGGTGACAACTGTATGTCGGGTGGCACCTGTGACGACATGAACGTGCTGCACGAGGCGCTGAAGCAAGGCTTAGAGGATATCGTTGTGGGGCCAATTTGTGACCCCGAGGCGGTCGCGCAACTGATCGCTGCAGGCTTAGGCGCCACCGTGACCTTACCTATCGGCGACAAAGTGCCCCTCACCCAACTCGGCATCACGAATCCACCGCGCTTACTGACTGGTGTGGTGTCAAAGATCACGGATGGACAATATGTGGTCTCAGGTCCAACCTATACAGGCCAACGGATTTACATGGGCCGCACGGTGTGTCTAGACACGCCACAAGCAAAAGTGATGGTCACGGAAACACCGCAAGAGCATTGGGATCTAGGGATCTTCAGTCACATCGGGATCGATGCACCAAAACACCGCTTTATTCTGTTGAAGTCGCGTATGTACTGCCGACCCGTTTTCGTACCAATCGCCAAAGCACTCGTCGAGTGCGATGGCGGCGGCGTCACCGGCGCGGATTACTCTCGCTTCCCCTACAAGAAGCTAGACCGCCCGGTTTACCCGTTTGACTCCCAGACGACCTGGAAGTAAACGCTTTTAATTACTCGCTGGCTTCTCAAGTTGCTGCATGATCTGATCGATCGAGAAGCTTGCAGCCTTTTGACGCGGTGGAAACTCTTTGAAGGTCGAGTAAAACTGCGCCACCATTTCTTGAGCTGGTACAAATAAGAATGCGTG
>CAIYWO010000178.1 GCA_903929925.1 uncultured beta proteobacterium
ACCCGATGTCGGCATTGAGGCCTCGATACTCAAATTAAAGGCAACCGATCTCGCAATGCGTATGGCCACCGATGCGGTCCAGTTCTTAGGTGGCTATGGCTATTGCAAAGACTATCGTGTTGAACGACTCATGCGCGACGCGAAGATCACTCAAATTTGGGAAGGCACTAATCAAGTCCATCGACAGCTAATCGGACGCAGTTTCTTACGCAAGGATAAAAAATGAACGCCAAACAAACGATTGGGATTGTTGGCTGTGGCACGATGGGTACGGGTATCGCGATCGTAGCAGCGCGTGCCGGCTTTAAAACACGCATCTATGACCTGAAGCCCGAGCCTCTTGAAAACGCACGCAAACAAGCGGCCGCCTTCCTTAAAAAATCTGTCGAGCGAGGCAAGCTTGCCGAAGGCGAAGACGCTCTAATCATGGCGCAGTTCTTAACCACCACGAATATTCAAGACTTCAGCGATTGTGATTTAGTCATCGAGGCGGTTTTTGAAGATCTAAAAGTTAAGCACGCTATTTTCAAGCAACTCAACACCGTCTGCCCAACACACACTATTTTTGCTTCGAATACCTCAACAATATCAATCACCGAGATTGCGGGTGGATCCGGTCGCGATGACCGTTTCGTTGGAATGCACTTTTGCCTACCTGCGCAACTCATGAAGCTTGTAGAGATGTCCCCAGGGATGAACACCTCGGACGAGACATTTACTCGAGCCTGGCAACTTTGCGAAGCGTTAGGGCAGCGTCCCGTACGTACGCGTGACACCCCAGGATTTATTCTCAATTACTTTCTTGTCCCTTGGCATAACGACGTCATTAACCTAGTAGATCAAGGAGTCGCCGAGCCCGCCGACATTGACCTTGCCGTCAAGACAGCGTTGGGCTATCCCCTTGGTCCACTTGAGCTTCTCGATATGGTTGGCATGGATACACAACTCCTGCTCTGCGAGGCTCTCCATGGCGTCACGAACGAACCTAGAGCTGCCTGCCCGCCGCTCGTCAAGCGCATGATTGGCGCAGGCCGTCTAGGACGCAAATCCGGCAAGGGTTTTCACACCTACGACAGCAACAAGATTTTTGGAGCCTGACAGCATGACCTATCAAATCATCGCGGCAGGTGATAGCCACTCATTTCCGGATAAGCATGCCTTTATCAACCAAGCGGATCCCACAGGAACTAGTCTGGTCTACATTGGCCTAGATGCATCAGAGGCCTTCGCTAATTCAGTGTTTGATCACGAGACGGCTGCCTTCATCGCCATCGAACTCGGTAACGAATGCTTGGGCGTTCATATTGATGACGACAACGGTCCCGCTAACGTTGTCGGATTTGCACGTTTTCGTTTGGGTGACGATGCCCCCACAAAGCTTGTTGAGCTTGTGCGCAAACCCTACACAAGCGCTGCGGCACTTGCTGCTGCGCGTGCGGCATTTGAGTCTGCAGGTCTTGTGGTCGCGGTGTGCAATGACTTTCCTGGTCGCATCCTGAACCGGCTTGTTCGTCCCTATTACAACGCCGCACTGCGTCGACTTGACGAGGGACTTGCCACAGCGAACGATATGGACATGACACTCAGACTCGGACTAGGTTATCCAGATGGACCTATCGCCTTGCTTAATCGCTCAGGACTGCATCATCATTTCGAAGTGACACAAGACTTATACGAGCAGCTTGGACAAGAGGCCTACGCTCCAGCCAGACGTGCGCGTAACGTCTGGCTAAAACAGAATCTTTTGATTGAGGACGATGATGCAACCGCTTAAAGGCATCAAAGTACTGGACTTCAGTACTCTTCTACCCGGGCCCATGTGCACGCTGCTACTGGCTGATGCAGGTGCAGATGTCATCAAGATTGAGCGTGCGTCTGGCGACGACATGCGCGATTACGAGCCTAAGACTGGCCCGGACAGCGTGAATTTTTGCCTTTTAAATCGAGGTAAAAAATCGATTGTTGCGGATCTGAAAGATCCAGTTATCCGCAAAAAAATTGAAAGTCTGATTGCAGAGGCGGATGTCATCGTTGAACAGTTTAGACCTGGTGTAATGGATCGCCTGGGTTTGGGATACGAGGCTGCCAAGGCGATCAATCCAAAAATTATCTACTGCTCAATTACCGGCTTTGGCCAGCATGGCCCCTACGCGCAGGTTGCTGCGCACGACATGAACTATCAGGCTCGCGCCGGAATGGTTAGCCTTGGGGGCGACAAGTCAGGCGCGCCGTTTGTGCCGCCCGTGCTTAC
>CAIYWO010000179.1 GCA_903929925.1 uncultured beta proteobacterium
CGGCTCGACGCTCACATGCAGCGACAGCCATACCTCTACACACGGCGCGTTCGGTGCCATCGCGTTCGGCGTCGGGCAGTCTGAGAGCTGCCACATTTTGACAACCCAGTCACTTTGGCAAACCAAGCCCCCGTGCACACGCGTCGAGTTACAAGGCACGCCCGCTCCGGGCGTAAGTGGGAAAGATATTATTCTTGCACTCATCGCGCGCCTTGGGACTTCAGGTGCGACAGGCCAAGCGATTGAATATTGTGGTTCAGCCCTGCAGACACTGACAATCGATGATCGTCTTACCATGTGTAATATGACTATTGAAGCCGGCGCACGCTTTGGCATCATGGCGCCAGACGACACCATATTCAACTATCTGTATGGGCGCCCTTTCGCGCCGCAACAAGCGCAGTGGGACGCTGCGGTCAACGACTGGCGCAACCTCTACTCCGACGACGACGCCAAGTACGACCGCACCCTGTCAATCGATGTGAGTGCACTATCACCTATGGTCACCTGGGGCACAAGCCCAGAGCAGGCACTATCAATCACTGACTGTGTGCCAGAGGTCGTTGACGCAGACTCAAGCACCATCGCAGCCATGCAATACATGGGCGTGACGCCTGGGCAACCTCTTGATCAAATCAAAATAGATCGTGTCTTCATCGGATCTTGCACGAACGCACGCTTGAGCGATTTGCGTAATGCCGCAGACGTTCTGCGTGGCCGCAAATCGTCTGTGCCAGGGATGGTTGTTCCCGGCTCTATGGAGGTCAAACGTCAAGCGGAAGCCGAAGGCTTAGACCAAGTTTTCATTGCCGCTGGGCTTGAATGGCGTGACGCAGGCTGTTCAATGTGCGTTGGGATAAACGGCGATCTCGCAGCCCCCGGAGAACGCGTTGCCTCCACCTCGAACCGCAATTTTGTCGGACGGCAAGGACCAGGGGTGCGCACTCACCTCATGAGCCCTGCAATGGCAGCAGCTGCAGCCGTGACAGGCAGGCTGTCTGATGTGCGCCGCTTACCCAAGGAATAGCCTGATGCGTGCGTTTACACAATTACAAGGCCTAGCCGCCAAGATCCCCGGCAAGAACATCGATACGGATCAGATCATTCCCGCACGTTTCTTGAAACGGAGCCGGACAGACCCCGATTACGCGAACTATCTTTTCCACGATGTGCGCTTTAACGAAAACAATGTCGCCGATCCTGCGTTTGTGTTGAATCAGGCTGCATTCAGTCACACGAATATCCTGATCGCAGACGAAAACTTCGGCTGTGGATCTTCCCGGGAAGCTGCCGTCTACGCTCTCGAAGCCTTCGGCATTCGCGCCGTGATTGCGCCAAGTTTTGGCGATATCTTTTTTAACAACTGTTTGAAAAACGGTCTCCTCCCAATCCGGCTGGAGCAAAGTGAGATCGATGTCCTGTTGGGTCCAGACGTTGATTCCGAGAATGAACGTCTTGGGTCACACCAGCCAATTTCTATTTTTGTCGATTTGCACAACAGTACGATCCAACACATACAAAGCAGTACGTCCCTACCCTTTAGTATCGATCCATTTTGGCAAGAGTGTCTTTTAAAAGGCCTTGATGAGATTGACCTCACGCTGAGCTACCAAGCATCCATCGATGCCTTTGAAGCTAAGCATCTATCAGCAGCACCTTGGTTAACGCACTCACA
>CAIYWO010000180.1 GCA_903929925.1 uncultured beta proteobacterium
AGCGCCGTATGCAGCGCTTGGCCTTGTTCAGGACTGGTGTCAGACGATACTGACAACCAAGCCTCTACGCACGAACCTCTTGAAAGCGACCATAAGAAAGCAGCCGTTCAAGACGATGTTCAATCAGTTGCTCGGGAGTCATACCCGAGAGTTGACGTAGTGCATCCGCAAGGGAGCGACGCAATAAGCGCGCCATCACACGTGGATCACGATGTGCGCCCCCAACAGGCTCATTCACGATGCGATCGATCAACCCAAACTCTTTCAAGCGATCTGCCGTGATAGCTAACGCGGCTGCAGCCTCTGAGGCTTTGTCAGCACTACGCCAGAGGATCGACGCACAACCCTCTGGTGAAATAACGGAGTACGTGGAGTACTGCAACATCATCACCACGTTACCGACAGCGATCGCTAACGCGCCACCCGAACCACCCTCACCGATAATCGTCGAGATAATGGGCACACGCAGTTCAGCCATGGCATACAAGTTGTGGCCAATCGCTTCCGATTGCCCACGCTCTTCGGCTCCGATGCCGGGGTACGCGCCAGGTGTGTCCACAAACGTAAACACAGGTAAATTGAATTTTTCGGCGAGTCGCATCAAGCGCATTGCTTTGCGATAGCCCTCGGGGCGCGGCATACCGAAGTTACGCGCCGCACGCTCTTTCGTGTCACGGCCCTTTTGATGACCGATGACCATGCAGGGCGCACCATTAAAGCGCGCCATCCCACCTACGATCGACAAGTCATCGGCATACATCCGATCGCCATGCAGTTCATGGAAATCAGTAAAAATCTCGCGCACGTAATCCAAGGTGTATGGACGCTGCGGATGACGCGCAACCATAGACGTCTGCCAGGGTGTGAGCTTGGCATAGATCTCTTTGGCCAAGGTCTGGCTCTTTTGCTGCAAGCGATTGATCTCATCCGAGATATCAACGGCCGAGTCCGCTTGCACATAGCGCAACTGCTCGATCTTGCCCTCTAACTCACCGATGGGCTGTTCGAACTCTAAAAAAGTATTACGCATATTTCTTCGACTCTTTGAGCAATGACGCTAAATCAATATTCCACGGGGACGGGGTCTAGACTACGCCACAAATACCATGTTGCGACGGTAGACCACGGCTGCCATCCCTGTGCAACCTCTCTGGCCTCAAACCGAGACACTGGCTCACCACTGAAGTAGTGTAACGAGATTGCTTTGAGCAAACCCGCATCATCGAGCGGCAATATGTCTGGCCGTTGCAAATTAAAAATCAAAAACATCTCAGCCGTCCAGCGCCCGATGCCGCGAATCGCTGTCAATTCGGCAATAACCGACTCATCATCCATCGCGGCCCATTTTTTTGGGTGAACCAGTTGTTCAGAAAAGTGCGTGGACAAATCCAATATGTATTCGGCCTTGCGACCGGATAAGCCTGCTGCCCGCAGTCTCTCTACACCGGCCTTTTGCACTGAGGCAGGGGTTGGACGCTTACCGCATTCGAGCAGTAGACGCTGCCAGACAGACTCCGCAGCCTTGACCGAAATCTGTTGCCCCACAATCGAGCGGGCCAAGGTCATAAAGGGATTGCCACGCGACACTAAGCTGATGTTTGGAAACTTCGGGATCAGTTTCTTCATAATGCGATCGCGTCGCATCAAATGCGCGACAGCGGCATCCCAATAGTCTGGCTTAATCACTTCTGCGGCAGTATTAGGCATATCAAAAACCTTAGGCGCGACGCCACTGTGTCAAACCACCGGGCTTGTCATCAAGCTCGACTCCTGCGGCTTTCAGTGTTGCACGAATTTGGTCTGCGCCAGCAAAATTTTTCGCCTTTTTTGCCTCCGCTCGGGCTGCGATCAATGCCTCAATCTCTGATTCTGGCATTAAGGCGCCGCCCACCGCGCCCTGCCCTGCAGAGGCCTCCTCAATAGCGCGACGCGTGTAGCGGGTAGCACTTTGAAAATAGACTGCAGGCTCTTGTTGCAACAGGCCAAGCACGCCAGCCAGGGCCTTTAACTGCGCGCACAGCGCTGCATCTTGCGTACGATTGACCTGACTAGCCAAATCAAACAAAGCGGCTACTGCGCCTGCCGTATTGAAATCATCATCC
>CAIYWO010000181.1 GCA_903929925.1 uncultured beta proteobacterium
CCTGGGTCCTTCTTGTCCCATTGCGCAAGCATTTCGCCGATCTCTTTGCGTTTCAGATTCTCTTGAGAGCCGCAAAGATTGCACGGAATGATCGGGAATTGCTTGACCTGCGCGTAGGCGATGAGATCAGCTTCTGTGATGTAGGCCAGGGGGCGAATCACGGTGTGCCGCCCATCGTCCGACACAAGCTTTGGAGGCATCGCCTTCAGCTTTGCCCCATAAAACATATTCAAAAAGAACGTTGCGAGAATATCGTCTCGATGATGGCCGAGTGCAATTTTTGTCGCTCCCAATTCGCTCGCGACACGGTACAAAATACCTCGCCGTAAGCGCGAACAGAGCGAGCAGGTCGTTTTACCCTCGGGTATAAGACGTTTGACGATGGAATAGGTGTCTCGTGTCTCGATGTGAAATGGTATGTCTAGTTTCGTCAAATATTCGGGAAGAATGTCAGCGGGGAAGCCGGGCTGCTTTTGATCAAGATTGACAGCAACGATCTCGAAATCAATGGGGGCGCGTTGGCGTAAAGTCATTAGAATATCGAGCATGGCATATGAATCTTTGCCGCCGGATAAGCAGGCCATCACGCGGTCGCCTGCTTCGATCATGTTGTAGTCCGCAATCGCTCGACCAGCCTCACGCATCAAACGCTTGGATAGCTTGTTTTGCTCGAGGCGCTGACGTTCCTCAGAAAGTCCTTTGGTTTGCGTTGTGTCCACGTTGACGGAGTGCACGTCAGTATCCTGCCTGGTTCAGATATTGTGTGACGGCCAAGCGGTCGCCAGAGAAAATAATCCGCGATGCTTTGCCCGCGCGTTGATGCTCGTACATCGGATCGTAATATTCTGTTAGCAGTGGCCTTATCCATTCGCGGTGTGCGTCGACATTTCCTGACTGTGCCTGGAGGCGAAGCGCATCTTGCATGAGTGCCTGCAGCCGTGTGTGTCGCTCGCCACCGAGTCGTTTATAAACGTTTTGCAGGCTCTCGAGTAAGCGCTGGCTAAAGGCTTCAAAGCCCGCGTCAGGACCCAGTTTGTTTATAAATTGCGCACCAAGATCTTCAATGTAATCGTGCAAGATGCGCTCAACGCGAGAAGCGTGAGATTCCTCAACCCAGACAACGGGACTCGTGAGCATCGCCTCGCGCAGTGGAATAGGTAGCGCGCAACGGCCAATCAGTCTTGATTCATCCTCAAGTGCGATGCGAGAGATATTTTGTGCTCGCAAGCGCATAAAAGAAAGTGCGAGGCTATTGTCAAAGTCAATTTGTGTTGGTTGCTCAGTGGCGTGTTTGCCAAAGCTCGAGCCGCGGTGATGCGCCAACTTCTCAAGATCAATCGTCGCGGTAAGGTTTTTGACGACTTCCGTCTTACCGCAGCCCGTGAAGCCCGCGATCAGTATGAATTGTGATTGCGCGATGCCTTGCGTTAGTTGCTCGAGCAAAAAACTGCGCATTGCCTTGTAGCCACCAACGATCCGCGGGTATTGGATACCTGCCTCGTCCAGCCATTGCTGCGAGATGCGTGAACGCAAGCCGCCACGAAAACAATACAGATATCCGTTCGGGTTCTCGCGCGCAAACTCGACCCATTTCGCGACACGCGCGTCTTTGGTGCTCCCGCTGACGAGTTCATGACCAAGCTTAATAGCTGAGTCTTGCCCTGCCTGCTTATAACGGATGCCAACTCTGTGTCGCTCGTCATCGTCCATGAGAGGCAAATTCACTGAGCCGGGGAATGCACCCTGCGAAAACTCTATCGGTGCACGCACATCGAGTAGCGGTACTCCGCTATTAAGAATCTCAGCGTAGTTATCGGAGTCTGTGCGACGAGTCATGATGTTGTCGCAAGGTTGAGCTTGCATTCAGTCTGGGCTGCAGGGGCGAGTGTTAGTTCAAATTGACGTAGCTCATCTCGTCTGAACACATGTATTGTTATACGGTCACCCGGCTGGTAATGCGTGACTAGTGCGTCCACCGTATTGTTAACCGAATCCACTTTAAGGCCGTTAATCGCAATGAGTACATCGTTGGCCGATAATCCTGCCTGATGTGCGGGGCCGTGTTCAAACACTGTTGCAATCACTTGCTGCTCGTTCTGTTTACGAACACGCATCCCAACGCTCGGTGTTTTGGATGCGGCGCTCCATTGCATCGTAATGCCATGCTGTGTAAAGAGCTTTGCAAGTGGTATGTCGTTGCAACCGTAGGCCCACGCTTGAACTTCGTTGCGTACATCGACACCAGTCGCCTCGCGCACGAGGGCAGGGAACTCGTTTTCTCGCAAGCCTCGTGCCCCACCCGTATAGAAGTCTCGTCCAAAGCGATCCCACATCAGACGCATAACGTCATCGAGGCTGTGTTGTCCTTGCGTTGCGTGTCGGATAGTCAGGTCTAGGGCGAGCGCGACAAGTGAGCCCTTTGTGTAATAGCTAACTAAAGCGTTTGGTGAATTCTCGTCTTGTTTGTAATAGCGTGTCCAGGCATCAAAAGAGCTCTCAGCGACAGATTGTTTAGTTCGTCCTGGACTTGCCCAAACGGAAGCAATTTGTTTGCCGAGAGTTTTTAAGTACGTCGGTTGATCTATCACGCCACTGCGCAACAGAAAAAGGTCGTCGTAGTAAGACGTGAATCCTTCAAAAATCCACAGGAGTTCTGTGTAATTTTCCTTGGCCAAGTTATACGGAGCAAACGCGGCAGGTTTGATGCGTTTAACGTTCCAGGTGTGAAAGTATTCGTGACTAACAAGACCTAAGAAGGTTTGATACCCGTCGGAGGTTTTTTCCTGACCAATGGTGGGTAAGTCTTTGCGTGAGGCCATCAGTGCGGTAGAGGCTCGGTGCTCAAGACCGCCATAGCTATCACCGGTAACCATCGTCATGAAAACATACTTCTGCGCACAATCTAGAAATGGAGCCTGTTGGGAGGTCGGCTCAAAAAAACGAATCTGTGCTTCACAAATACGTTTGACATCGCGAGCGATGCGAGGCAAGTCCAGGCCTGGGATCACGCCAGTGAATACCAGTTCATGTTGTGCTCCGCATGCTGTGAAGCGAGTAACTTGCGGGCGGCCCATTTCAATCGGGTGATCAATCAGCGCATCATAATCTTGCACGGAATAGGCAGAGAAGCCTTTTGAGCCTTGTGCACGACGCGCTCGCGAGCTTAGCGGCATGCTGGTATGAACAGACCATCCTAAGCGACCCGGTGGAGGGGCGAGCGTCAATTCGCAAGAATAGTTTTCGTGGCCATGGGCCTTCAGGAATACGCTCGTGCCATTAAAAAAGCCGTGGCTTTCGTCGAGATGCGCTCCGCGAACGGACAGGTCCCAGGCGTAGATGTCGGCAGTGATGGTGAGCACGCCCTTGCATGGTGCGACCCGCCAGGTGTGATTGTCGATTTTTTTTATCGTTAGGCTTTGGCGACCGCAACGGGCACTGATCACCTCTACTTGACGAGAAAAGTCCCGTATCAAGTAGCTGCCAGGGATCCAGGCGGGCATTGAAATGACCTGTCCGGAAGGGGTCGGGTCGGCGATCGTCAGGGTGGTCCGTACGCGGTGACCGGCTGGATCGAAGGGTTCTAGGCTGTAAAGTATCGGTTTGCGGTTCATATCGATATCTTATTTCACATTTCCACGGAGACACCCATGAGTGAAATCTTTGTACTGAGCGAAACGCGTGGTCGAGTCGGGCTATTGACGCTCAATCGCCCCAAGGCGCTGAATGCCTTGAACGACCAGTTGATGGATCAGTTGGGAGCAGGGCTGCTTGCCTTTGAAGCAAATGATGACATTGGGTGCATCGTCATCACGGGCAGCGAAAAGGCATTCGCCGCGGGCGCCGATATTGGCGCGATGAAAGACTGGTCTTACATGGACGTCTATAAAACTGAATACATCACGCGCAACTGGGAAACTATTCGACGGATTCGTAAGCCCGTCATAGCAGCAGTGGCCGGCTACGCGCTTGGTGGTGGCTGTGAGCTCGCGATGATGTGTGATTTTATTTTGGCTGCAGACACAGCAAAATTTGGTCAACCCGAAATCAAACTCGGCGTGATTCCCGGTTCTGGAGGCACGCAACGCTTACCTCGCGCCGTGGGTAAGTCGAAGGCGATGGAGATGGTTTTGACAGGACGCATGATGGATGCGGTCGAGGCAGAGCGCGCTGGGCTCGTGTCGCGGATCGTCGCGGCAGATCGGTTACTGGACGATGCGATTGAGACGGCGACGGTCATTGCGGCCATGTCATTACCTGCGGCGATGATGGCAAAAGAGTCTGTCAACCGTGCCTATGAGTCCTCATTAAGCGAAGGGGTTTTGTTTGAGCGCCGCGTGTTCCATTCTTGCTTTGCAATGGATGACCAAAAGGAGGGTATGGCAGCCTTTGTGGAGAAGCGTAAGCCTGTTTTTAAGCACAAGTAAGTATTCACTTTCGCGCCTGGCTTAAACAAGCCTGGCGCGTGCTTGCCTTACGGGTCTCCCCCAATAGGGTTTGCATGAAGGGATAAAAAAACGCTATACTTATTGAGTTTGCCGGCGAATGCACTTTCAGCTGAAATTCAGGTTGATTTGGGCTTAAAGCGTTATCGCCTGGTTAGTGAAGCGCATACGTTTTGGGGGGATCAAACATGAGTGCCCTCGATTCTGAAAAGCTTGAAATAACCGCGGCGGATTTAGAGCGAATTAACCAACGCTCGCGCTTGGAGCTTGTGCAAATCGTTAAAGCACAGGCTCTGCTGGGGTTAGTCGTGGCCAGTCTGGCATGGTTGATCGCAGGCGCAGATGCTGGGTTGTCGGCTTTAGCAGGTGCAGGTACGTATTTTGTACCCAACGCTATTTTTGCGTTGCGTTTATATATTGCAACATTTCGTCTAGGGGGCTCTGGCCCGTTTCTTTTCCTGATAGGCGAAATGTTAAAGATAGGCGCAGCGGTTGGTTTGTTGTGGGTTGTGGCCCGTGTGGGTGGTGATCGTGTTCAGTGGCTGGCAGTGTTGGTCGGGCTGATAGCGGTGCTCAAAGGCTACGTCTTAATGTTGATGTTCGGGCGTGCCCGAATCTAGTTTGATCTGTCGAATCTTTTACTGAATTTTTTAGAGATTTATCATGGCCGCTGCCGCCGACGTATCTCCTCAAGCCGCATATATTCAGCACCACCTGGTGCACAATAACAATATCGGAAAAAAACAGGATCTGATCGCGAATTTTGACGTGATCAACTATGACTCGATTTTTTGGGCGTTAGTTACCGGATTCCTCGCGATTTTGTTCATGTGGTTAGCCGCTCGGCGTGCTACCGCCGGCGTTCCTGGTAGATTTCAGGCTTTCGTTGAGATGCTGGTCGACATGGTGGATCAGCAGGCACGCAGCATCGTCCCAAGCGAAGAAACCCGCAAGTTCGTCGCGCCATTAGCGATGACGGTATTTCTCTGGATTGTGCTGATGAACGCACTGGACTTGATTCCAGTCGATTTGCCTCACGTCATTTTCCACGCGATTGGCCTGGGCGGGCCCGACGATCCTCTTTACTATCACCGCATTTTGCCGACTGCTGACCTGAACATTCCTATGGGAATGTCGATGGGTGTTCTGTTGTTGATGCTGTATTACGGCATCAAGATTAAGCATCCAGGTGGTTTTGTCAAAGAGCTTTTCACTGCGCCCTTCCATGCTCATGGCTTCGCTGCCGTGTTGCTTGCGCCCGCCAACTTTTTATTGAATTTGGTTGAATACGCGGCCAAGTCGGTTTCTCTGGGTATGCGACTTTTCGGCAATATGTTTGCCGGCGAACTCGTGTTCATGTTGATCGCGCTGTTGGGTGGTGCATGGACAGGTTTCAACGCCATGAGTATTGGATTAGGGATTGGCCACGTTCTGGCTGGTTCCGTCTGGGCAATCTTCCACATTTTGATTGTTTTGTTGCAGGCATTTATTTTCATGATGCTGACTCTTGTTTACATCGGTCAGGCTCACGAAGGGCACTAATGTTTCGCACCAGAGGCGTTTTGCTTCGGGTGCAGGCAGGTTTAGGTAGCAGTTTGCGGTTAAATTTTTTGTTTTTTAAATTTTTGATACTTAGATACTAATCAAGGAGTTGTCATGACTAACGTCGCTTTCGTTGCTCTCGCTTGCGCTTTCATTATCGGTTTGGGTGCTCTTGGCGCTTGCATCGGTATTGGCATGATGGGCGGCAAGTACCTCGAAGCTTCGGCTCGCCAGCCTGAGCTGATGAACGCCCTGCAGACCAAGATGTTCTTGTTGGCAGGTCTGATCGACGCGGCATTCCTGATCGGTGTCGGTATTGC
>CAIYWO010000182.1 GCA_903929925.1 uncultured beta proteobacterium
CGCCCGGTTTGCAGCCCAGTTTCCACCGGGTGGCCCGCACGAACTTTCACTGGTCTGCCGTGGCCCACAGTTAGAGGCAATCAAACGTAACGGCGTGACGCTTCATCGCGGTGATGAGGTTTATACCGGTCGTCCAAGTATTGCCACGGACAACCCTGATAGCCTGCCACCTCAGGACATCGTTCTGGTTACGCTTAAAGCCAACGCGTTGCCCGCCGCAGCGGCGTCGATTGAGAAGTTATTGGCTCCAGACGGGGTTGCCGTATTTGCTACCAACGGCATCCCTTGGTGGTGGAACAAGGGGTTGGATGTTCCTCAAGCCCCTCTTCCCTTGCTGGACCCAGATGGTGAGCTCTGGAGCCGTTTACGGGACAGGACGCTCGGGTGCGTGATTTATTCACCCAATGAGGTGATCGAACCGGGTGTCATCCGGAGCAACATTAAGGATCGCTGGATGATCGGTGAGCCGGATGGGTCTGACTCAGCTAGAGCGCACCGGGTCTCAGATCTGCTTCAGTCGGCAAACATCCGTGGTGTGGCGACGACTGATATTCGTTACGAGACTTGGTATAAGTTGCTGATCAACTACGCCCTGAATCCCGTCGCTGCGCTCACGAGACTCCCTACGGCAAATATGAACGTCAATCCCGACGTTGTGGCGCTGCGTAAACAGATCATGCTCGAGGTCATTGATATCGCGTTAGCGTGCGGTACAGATCTACGCGGCAAGATTGATTTGGATGAGGCCGTCACACCGACCAAACGCTCGGGTTCAAACCGCGCGTCGATGCTGCAAGACGTTTTAGCAGACCGCCCACTTGAGGTCGAAGCTATTTTGGGACAGACGGTAGCTCTTGCACGTCAGCACGGCGTGCAAGCGGTTCGTTGCGAGTTGATGCTCGGGTTGATGCGGGGTTTAGCCGAATCGATGACGCTTAATTCTTAAACGCGGCACGCAGTTCACGCACGCCGATCGCGAGCGTGCGTGCATCCACACCAACTGCTACAAAGGTGCAACCTAACTTGAGGTAATGCTGTGCAAGCGTGCGGTCGGGTGTGAGTATTCCAGCGGCTTTGCCATGTTTTAGAATCGTCGCGATGCCCTTTTCAATGGTGGCAACGACATCAGGATGACCGGGGTTACCGAGGTGGCCAAGTGCAGCGGAAATATCCGAAGGGCCAAGGAATACGCCATCGACACCCTCGACTGCACAGATCTCGTCAAGATTGCTCAAGCCCGTAGCTGTTTCAGCTTGGACAAGAAGACACACATCATCGTTCGCAATCTTGACGTAGTCTTTGCGTGAGTCCCAGCGCGACACACGTGCCGATCCATAACCGACACCGCGAATACCATGTGGTGGGTAGCGAACAGCTTGTACCAGTTCACGCGCTTGTTCAGCAGTATCAACCATCGGGATCAGCAGATTCTGCACACCCAAATCGAGCAACTGCTTAATCAGATGCGTCTGACCAATTGGTGGACGCGCAACCACTTGAGTGTTGTAGGCAGCACAAGCTTGAAGTTGCGACAGGATCGTCAACGGGTCAGTCGGCGTGTGTTCGCCATCCAACAGCATCCAATCGAACTCAGCTGTTGCGCAGATTTCAGTGGTGAACGGATCAGGAATAGAGATCCAAAGTCCGATATTTGCTTCGCCAGCTTTCAGTGACTTCTTAAAGCGGTTGGTGTAATCAGGCATTCTTGTCTCTCTCGTTTCTTTTTACTAACTAACAATACCAAGGTGCCAGGGTACAAATTCATTGTCACCTAGGCCAAGCAGTTCGCTCTTTGTTTGTTCGCCGGAGGCCGTGCGTAGAATATGTTCGAAAATTAACTGACCCATCCCCTGGACATCAACTTCTCCGTCAAGGATTTTGCCGCAATTAATATCCATATCCTCTTCAAGACGTTTGAACATCGGCGTGTTCGTGGCGAGCTTGATGGTGGGCGCAGGTTTTGAGCCAAACATCGATCCCCTGCCCGTCGTAAAGCAGATTAGATTTGCTCCGCTCGCAATCTGTCCGGTCACTGCACAAGGGTCATAGCCGGGTGAGTCCATGAATACAAAACCCGGCTGATCGATGGGCTCGGCGTATTCGTAAACTTGCTGCAGCGGTGTCGTGCCACCCTTCATCGCAGAGCCAAGAGATTTTTCAAAGATATTGGCTAATCCACCTTGCTGATTACCGGGTGCGACAACGCCATTGAACTGGCCGTTCTGGTCGCGCGTATATTCTTCCCACCACGCGAGGCGCGCCAATAACTTTTCACCGACTTCGCGGCTCACTGCACGGCGCGTCAGCATATGTTCTACACCATGAATCTCAGGTGTTTCAGACAAGATGGCCGTCCCGCCGTGGCGCACCAAGATATCCATCGCAGCACCAAGCGCGGGGTTCGCGGTGATCCCTGAAAATCCATCAGATCCGCCGCACTCTAGGCCAATTTTTATGTGTCGTGCGCTAACCGGGGTACGCTTAACTGCATTCGCCTCGGGAAGCATGGCTTGGACCGCCGCCACACCTGCCTCGATTGTTGCCCGTGTGCCACCTTCTTCTTGCATCACCAAAGTCTGTAGGCGCGGACCAAGCGTTAGACCTTGTGACGCTACTAGGTCTGCGACTTGATTGCGCTCGCACCCCAGACCAACGATGAGTACACCAGCCAAATTGGGATGGTTCGCATATCCCGCAAGCGTGCGGCGCAGCACATCGAAGTGCAAACTCGGTGAGGACATGCCACAACCGGTCGTTTGCGGAAACGCTACCACGCCATCAACGTTAGGAAACGCGGCTAAGCGTTCTGGGGTAAACCAGTCGGCAATGCGGCGAATAGCGGTAGCCGAGCAATTCACTGACGACAAAATACCAATGTAGTTTCGGGTTGCGACGCGCCCATCCGCACGCACTATGCCTTGAAAAGTTGCTTGACTCTCTGCGGGAAGA
>CAIYWO010000183.1 GCA_903929925.1 uncultured beta proteobacterium
GGGCGGCAAAGCAGTCGGCCTGACCGGCAAAGATGGCTGCCTGATCCAGGCAAGCAAAAAGCTGATGCCGAACAAGGATGACCCTTCCAAGCCTTTAGACATCGGCTTTGTAGGCGATATCGATCGTGTCGAACCTGCAGTTGTTAAAGCGCTGCAAGACGATCAGTTCATTCCGGTGATTTCGCCTATCGGTTACGGGGTAGACGGCCTTGCCTACAACATCAATGCAGACGTCGTTGCCGGCAAGATGGCCGAAGTGTTGGGCGCTGAGAAATTGCTCATGATGACCAATACTCCTGGCGTACTAGACAAGGACGGCAAGCTTCTGCGTCAACTCTCCGCAAAGACAATCGATGCGTTGTTCGCAGACGGCACGATCTCGGGTGGGATGCTGCCCAAAATCTCATCGGCACTAGATGCTGCACGCAATGGTGTGAAGTCTGTGCACATTGTGGATGGTCGCGTGCCACACTGCCTGTTGCTCGAAGTATTAACAGACCGTGGCGTCGGCACCATGATCTCGTCGCAGTAATGCGCGCGTGACGCCAAAACGACTGCCTCTGCACCCACGGGTACGCGTGCGTCGTGCACGCGTGCATCTCACCGAAGGCTCAGCCGCTTCGCGCAGCAAAGAACGCGTCTGGTTCTTTGATCTGGACAATACGTTGCACGACACGTCACACAAGATTTTTCGCGAGATTAATCTTGGCATGACGGCGGCGGTGATGGAGGCACTCTCCCTTGACGAGCAAGAGGCAAGCGTGTTGCGCACGAAGTACTGGCGCAAGTATGGCGCGACCCTGATTGGTCTGGTGCGACACCATCAAATCGATGCGCATGCTTTTTTGCACCGGAGCCACGACTTCGATGTCGCACCGCTCATACGTGCCGAATCAGGCCTGGCACAAAAGTTGCGCCGCCTGCCAGGGCGCAAAGTACTGGTAACCAATGCACCTCTGCATTACGCCCGGGCCGTGCTAAAGCACCTAAAGATTCTGCAGTGCTTTGACGGCCTATGGGGCGTCGAACAGATGCGCTTACATGGTCATTTCAGGCCAAAACCTTCAAGCACAATGATGCGTCATATTTTGGCGCACGAGGGCGTGTCAGCAAGCAGAGCCGTGCTTGTCGAAGACACCGTGGAAAATCTGAGGGGTGCGCGACGCGCAGGGCTGCGGACGGTGCATGTCTATCATCCAGGAACGCCCTTTGGTCTCGGCAAAAGTGGGCGCCCCAATTTCGTCGACTTGCGGGTAAACTGCGTGTCAGACTTGCTGCTTCAAAAGCGTCCGTTACGGGCTTAGCACACACCCCCTAGCAGCGTACGCATCATTTTTTAATCCCTCCTTGATGGGCCGAACGCGATGTCAGTCAAAACCGGCGAACGTAAACATCAGATTCTGCAAATGCTTGCAGAAATGCTTGAGCAGCCCCGTGCGGCGCGTATCACGACCGCGGCATTAGCGGCGCGCATGCAATTATCCGAAGCTGCGCTCTATCGCCATTTCGCCAGCAAAGCCCAGATGTTTGAGGGCCTGTTCGAATTCATCGAGTCCACCATCTTCACGCTCGTCAATCAGATTGTCGAGTCAGAGCCGAACGGCGTCGAGCAAGCCCGCAAAATCGCCGCGATGCTACTGACCTTTTCTCAGCGCAACCGCGGCATGACGCGTGTGTTAACTGGAGACGCACTCGTTACCGAAGACGAACGGCTACAAGCACGCGCCAATCAAATTACAGAGCGGATTGATGCGTCCTTTAAACAATCACTGCGACATGCAATCACGAGCGGGACGCTCGATCCGGCAACTGAGGCAACCGCCTTGGCTTCTGCGCTTACGCAATTTGTACTGGGTAGCTGGCTGCGCTTCGCTCAGAGCGCCTGGCAGACAACACCTACGCTCCATATGGATGCACAACTCAAATTGATTCTTGGCAAGGCCTGAAACGGCTGCTCAAGAGAGGTCGTTTAAGCTTGGGGTCTTGCAGAACAAACGACGCAGCCAGGATCACGCTTAACCTTCACGCTGTGCCATTGCATATCAAGCGCATCCAAAATCAACAGGCGGCCTTTTAAAGTCGTTCCGATCTGCGCGATGACTTTTAAAGCTTCTGCAGCCTGCATACTCCCGATGATGCCGACAAGCGGCGCAAACACACCAGTTGTCGCACAATTAAGCGCCTCGACGTCGTCCGCCTCTGGAAACAGGCAGTGGTAACAAGGAGCCTGATTGTCTCGCGGATCAAATACGCTGACCTGCCCCTCAAAGCGAATGCCCGCCCCCGAAACCAAAGGCTTAGCGTGCTTGACGCAGGCACGGTTCACCGCATGGCGCGTCGCAAAGTTATCGGTACAGTCCAGCACCACATCTACTTGTGAAATTTCTTGGTCGAGCGACGAGGCATCCATTCGTGTTGTTCGAATCTCAACCTTTAGTTCTGGATTCAACGCCAGCATAGTCTGACGACCGGACTCTGCTTTGAGCTGCCCGAGACGGCTCGTGTTGTGCATAATTTGCCGCTGCAAATTACTGATCTCAACCACATCATGGTCAGCCAACACAATCGTTCCGACACCCGCCGAGGCTAGGTACATCGCTGCGGGTGAGCCAAGCCCACCTGCGCCTACGATCAACACCTTCGCTGCAAGCAGCCTTTCTTGACCTTCTATGCCCAACTCATCTAACAAGATGTGCCGGGCATACCTCAGCAACTGAGCGTCGTTCATTTCTTACTCGAAGATCCCTCGGCCGCAGTACCAGCCTTCGCACTTTTCGGTGCAGGTACCGCTTTCTGAATCGGCTTGCCCTCGAGATAGTTCACCGCCTGCTGTAACTGGAAGTCTTCCGGCGTACCGAACTGGAATACCTTATTGGTATCAGCAAGCGGCGCTTCGTCTTCTTTTGCTTTCGCCTGCTCTTCCGGAGTTTGACGGTTACTCAAGTGGCGCTGCAAATCTGCTTCGCGTGGCAACTTGAACAAATCGCCCTCAGCCGTATCAGCCACCACGATGTCTGGACTGATGCCAGTCGCCTGAATAGAACGTCCGTTCGGGGTGAAATAGCGCGATGTCGTCAGCTTAATCGCTGTGGTGTCAGAAATAGGTAGGATGACCTGGACAGAGCCTTTACCAAACGTACGGTTGCCCATAATGGTGGCCCGCTTGTGGTCCTGCAATGCGCCCGCAACGATTTCCGACGCAGAAGCCGAACCAACGTTCACCAGTACAACCATTGGCACGGTTTTAACCCAGCCTGGTAAGCCACGCAGGTAATCGGATTCACCTCGAGCGTAGTCGGAAGGATTCGATAAGTACTTTTGCTTGGCATCTGGTGCACGGCCATCGGTCGACACGACCAGAGTATCCGGCTTGAGGAAAGCGGCCGACACACCAATCGCTCCGCTGAGCAACCCGCCCGGATCGTTGCGCAAATCGAGGATCAGCGCCTTTGGAGCGCCCTTGGCGCCGAGCTCTTTCAAGTGGCGTGCAAGATCAACACCAGTTTTTTCTTGGAACTGAGCGATCCGAACATAACCAATATTGCCATCGAGCATCTTGCTGCGAACGCTACGCACACGAATGGTGTCTCGCACGATCTTGATGACGATAGGCTGTGCCTGTCCTTGTCGAATAATCGTCAAGGTAATGGGTGTTCTGACAGGTCCGCGCATCATCTTGACTGCATCGGTCAGCGACAATCCTTTGGTAGAAGTGTCGTCAATTTTTGAAATTAAATCGCCAGCGCGAATTCCAGCGCGTGCCGCAGGGGTGTCTTCAATTGGCGAGATCACCTTGACCATACCGTCTTCAGTGCCGACCTCGATGCCTAGGCCGCCGAACTCGCCTTGTGTCGAACTTTGCATTTCTTTAAATGCATCCGCATCCAGGTATGCCGAGTGCGGGTCGAGATCTGACAACATCCCGGCAATCGCGCCACCAATTAATTTTTTATCGTCGACGGCCTCGACGTAATTATTTTTGATTGCCGAGAAGACGCTGGAAAATTGGCGCAACTCATCAAGAGGTAAAGGCGAGCCGCGCTGTGCGACAGCACTGATGCCCAAGCTCAACAGCACCCCGGCAACAATACCTGCTGAAACCAAACCGAAACTACGTAATTTGCGAGTGCCCATGCACATTCCTGAATTCAATAAAATCACCTAGCCAGATAGGCTATCGGATCGACGGCGGCGCCACGGTGTCTGATCTCGAAGTATAGGGCGGAATCCACTTGCCCACCCGTACTTCCTGCCAGAGCCACAGTATCTCCAGCCCGAACTGTATCGCCCACTTGCTTGAGTAAGCTTTGGTTGTAGGCATAGACGCTCAAATACTCTTGGCCGTGATCCACAATCAAAAGATTGCCAAACCCCCGTAACCAATTGGAATAGACTACGGTTCCGCCTCCAATTGCCTGAACGGGCGCCCCCGTATCGGCACGGACCAAAATGCCACGCCAGACGCCGCCCTCGGGGCGATCTGTCCCAAACCGCGCCATGACCGTCCCACGAAGGGGCCAGCGTACATTTTTTGACAATCCCTTACCCGGAGCAAGGGATGCGTTGTCGGCCTCAGCCGCTTGGCGGCGATTGTCTGCCTCTGCGGCACGCCGGGCTTGATCGGCTTCCCGACGCGCCAGCTCGGCCTCACGCTGGGCTTTTTCTTTGCGGGCTAACTCAAGTTTGCGGGCTTCTTGCGCCCGGCGCTCCGCCTCGGCTGCCGCTTGTTGAGCTGCCTTAAGCTGCCCGTCCAGATCCGAAATTAAACCGGAGAGACGCTTTTCGTCCTGCCCTAGCCGCGTCGCTTCAGCACGCTGGGCTTGCATCTGGCCCTCGATACGTGCAAGAACAGTGGCGCGTTCCTTTTTTTGCGCCTCAAGCGCCTCTTTCTGTTGCGTGGTTTCGCTCACCAACCGCGCAACATCCTTTTGACGGGTATCCGCTCGCGCCTCGAGTTGCGCCAAGCGCTCAATATCCTTCTTAAGCGCTGCCACCGTATCAGCACGCGCCTTAGAAACATAATCCAAGTAAGCCAGATTGCGTCCAAGCTCTTGGGGATCATCGCCCGACAAGAGGGCAGACCAGGGCGACAAGCCGCTGGAATACTGCCTACGTAACTGGTCTGACAGTTCGTCGCGACGGACACCCAAAACGCGCTGCTGGCGTGTAATTTGACGCTTTAAATCTTCTAGCTCACTTTGAGCCTGTTTAAGATCTGTCGCGAGCTCGGCGATGCGCCGAGATGTCTGGGAAATCGCGGTTTCAGAAGCCTTTAACGCGTCGGCGGCTTCCTTGCGATCCGCCTCTCGGGCATCCAACTCCTTTTGCACGGACTGAATACGTCCTCGCAAATCCTCACGTTGACGCTGCGCCTGTGTCTGCTGGGCCGCGATATCCTCGGGCTTGGCAAGTGCGGCGCCCATGCCCCAGAAGAGGCCGAGGGCTACACATACGGGAATCGCAACGCGCCGTTTGATCACGCTTTTTTGGCTTTCCCTTGTGCCGCTACAGCAGCCATCGCCGCTTCAATTTCTGCGGGATCGCCTAGGTAGTAGTGGCGGATTGGACGTAAATCCTTGTCCAGCTCATACACCAACGGTTGGCCGGTCGGGATGTTCAGGTGAACGATGTCGTCGTCGGAGACATTATCCAAATGCTTGATCAAGGCGCGCAGGCTGTTGCCGTGGGCGGCGACCAGCACTCGGCGACCCGCACGAATGGAGGGTGCGATCGTTTCGTCCCAGAATGGCAACACACGCGCAACGGTATCTTTCAGGCATTCCGTCGAGGGTAGTTGCTCGGGGGTCAATTTGGCATATCGTGGGTCAAAACGGGGGTGGCGCTGATCATCCAGAGCAATCGGATTGGGTGCGATTGCGTAGGCACGACGCCAAATGAGGACTTGCTCGTCGCCATACTGGGCGGCCATCTCGGCCTTATTTAGCCCCTGCAGGTCGCCGTAATGACGCTCATTTAGTCGCCAGTTGTTATGAACCGGCAAATACATCGTATCCATCGCGTCCAGTGCAATCCAAAGTGTACGAATCGCACGCTTGAGGACCGATGTAAAGGCCACGTCAAAAACGTAGCCTTTTTCCTTAAGTAGTTCGCCGGCACGACGCGCCTGGTCGCGGCCCGCCTCGGTCAAATCGATATCGGTCCATCCCGTGAATCGGTTTTCGAGGTTCCATTGGCTTTCGCCGTGACGCATCAAGACTAATTTATACATGGCAGACACAGGTTAAAGTGTGGTTAAAGCACCATTTTATAATTGTCTTTGTCTTTACAACCAGTCGACCCTTTTTTAGGGGCCAAATAGCCTCTTTTGGACACACCGTGGATTTCTTTTCAGATCAAAACAACCTTCTTTTAATCGGTATCGCGCTCGGCTCGGGGCTTGCCTTAGCCTGGCCAATGATCCAACGTAGCCGCGGTGGCGCGACCGTGAGCAGCACCCAGGCCGTACAGATGATTAACCATCAAGGTGCCGTTTTACTCGACGTGCGTTCAATCGAAGCGTTCCATGGGGGTCACATCCCACAGGCGCGCCATGCTCCGCTCGCGGACGTCGAAAAAAAGGCAGCGAGCCTTGCAAAAGATAAGCCTCTGATCATCGTGTGCGAGATGGGGCGTACCGCTGTTGGCGCAGCCGCTCGTCTGCGTGCGCAAGGCTTCACCGCCGTCAGCATCCTCGACGGTGGCATCAAAGCCTGGTCAACTGCTGGCCTCCCCCTTACGACTAAATAACGGAGTCACAACATGAACAAAGTTGTCATGTACACCACCGGCTACTGCCCCTACTGCTCACGCGCTGAGATGCTCCTGACGCAACGTGGTGTCGCCGAAATTGAAAAGATTCGCATCGATGTCGATACCGAGCAGCGCACCATCATGATGGAACGCACCGGACGCCGTACCGTTCCACAAATTTATATCGGCGACACCCACGTCGGTGGTTTTGACGATCTGTCCGCTCTCGATCGTGAAGGAAAATTATTGCCTCTGCTCAACGGGTAAGCCTCCACAGCTCGCCTAATTTTTTCTCCCCTGACTCTGGATTCTTTATGTCTGACCAAAACGCCCAAGCCGAAAATGCGCCTTCATTCAACATGCAGCGCGTCTATCTCAAGGATCTCTCCCTTGAGATGCCCAACGCTCCAAATGTTTTCCTGGAGCAAGACGCACCCGAAGTTGAAGTCGCCATCAACGTAGGTGGCCAAGCACTCGCAGAGACCGTTTATGAGTCAACCGTGACTGTGACAGTCACCACGCGCATCAAAGACAACGTCTTGTATTTGGTTGAAGCAACACAGGCAGCAATTTTTGAAATTGCGAACATCCCCGCAGAGCAGCTTGATCCAATCATGGGCATCGTGTGCCCCACCATGCTTTACCCCTATCTTCGTGCAAACGTGGCAGACGCGATTACCCGCACATCTTTGCCGCCCTTGCATCTGGCTGAAGTCAATTTCCAGGCCCTGTTCGAGCAGCGTCTTGCTCAAGCAGCACAAGAGGCAGAAGGTGCAAGTGCGGGCAAAGACTCGGGCTTAATCCTACCTCCCGGCATGACCCGTCAGTAATGCAACAACCGCGCATTCCCCATGTCCGCAGCTAGCGCAAAACACGACCATGTTGCAGTGCTCGGCGCGGGCGCGTGGGGAACGGCGCTCGCAAATATTGCGACAACCCATTGCCACACCGAGCTTTGGGCGCGCAATGACGAAGTTGCCAATGAGATCCGTAACAAACATACGAATCAGCGGTATCTGCCCGACATAACACTTCAACCCGCAATGCGGGTAACGAACGACTTAGACGCTGCACTCGACAACGTCTGCGCTGGGCCATCTGCTGGCTTGTTAATTCTTGCCGTTCCGCTTGCGGGCTTGCGAGCCCTATGCGAACAACTCGCAAAGAAACTTTCGCATCGCACCGACCGCATCGCAGGCATCGTTTGGACCTGCAAAGGGCTGGAGGCTCAGAGCGGGCAACTACCTTCTGAAATCGCCCACGCGGCCATAAGCGCCAAGCTTAAGGTTGCGACAGGTGTTCTGTCCGGCCCCTCTTTCGCGCGCGAGGTCGCGCAAGGCTTGCCCGTTGCACTCACCGTTGCGAGTAAGAGTGCCGAACTGCGCGCGCGCTGTATTGGCGCACTGCACGGCGGGGCTGTTCGGGTATATGCGAGTGACGATGTCACAGGCGTCGAAGTCGGCGGGGCCTTGAAAAATATCATGGCAATCGCCTGCGGCATTGGCGACGGCCTCGGGCTTGGCACCAACGCACGCGCCGCACTGATGACACGAGGTCTCGCAGAAATGACTCGTTTTGGTGAAGCGCTAGGTGCGCGCCCCACAACGTTCTATGGCCTAACAGGGCTGGGCGATCTTGTCCTGACTGCAACTGGTGACTTATCCCGCAACAGACTCGTTGGCCTTGAGATTGGCCGTGGGCGCTCTTTATCTGACATTCTTGCTGGTGGTTTAACTGCTGAAGGCGCGCGTTGCGTGCAGGCCGTGTTGCTACGCGCACGGACACTCAAGGTAGACATGCCCATTACCCAGGCAGTGTTTGAAGTTTTATTCGAAGGCGTCTCGCCAATCAACGCGGTCACGCACTTGCTGGCACGCGAAGCAACAACAGAGTAATTGCCATGCAAACACGGATCACACCACGCGCAACACTACGCATAACGCTGCGGACCCCACTGCGCATCCTCGCGATGGCCTGCGTATGCATCGCAAGCGGTTTTTCAGCACTCGCGCATGCGCAGCAGGCATGGCCGCTCGAGCGCCCCATTCATCTAATCGTTCCTTTCCCAGCAGGTAGCTCACCCGATCTGCTCGCGCGCCTTCTGGCAACGCCTTTGTCCAAGGCGCTCAACCAAAA